>NZ_JBEXTZ010000014.1:94395-109613 GCF_040614195.1 Amycolatopsis sp. NPDC006125 | reverse complement strand
GGCGAGCGCACCGCAGGGAGCGGCGGGCACGCCGCCAGAGGCGGCGAGCGCGGCAGAGCCAGCGGTAGCGGGCGCGGGTGGCCAGTGCAGCCGCTCAGCGCGCCCGGCCCCGGCCGGGCTGCCCTGGGCCGAGGGCAGTCGAGGCAGCCCCTCGCCGGGCGTGGATTCAGCCCGCCATCGAGCGCATCCGCGTCACCTCGTCGCTCTGGGAGGCGATCACGTCGGTGGCCATTTCCTCCACGAAGACGTCCGACCCGGCGCTCAGCACCTCCGTCGCCATGGTGATCGCGCCCTCGTGGTGCGCTGTCATCAGCTGCAGGAACATCCGGTCGAACTCGGGGCCCGTCGCGGCCGCCAGCGCCGCCAGCTGCTCCTCGGTCGCCATCCCCGGCATGGGCCCGTGCGAGCCGTGGTGGCCGGCGTGCTCCCCCGGCACCTCGAGCCCCCGCTGCCGCAGCCACGCCGTCATCGACGTGATCTCCGGCGCCTGCGTCGCGGTGATGCGGGCCGCGAGGCCCTTCACGTCCTCCCGCGCGGCCCGCGCCGGCGCCAGCTCGCCCATCCGGATCGCCTGCTGGTGGTGCATGATCATCCGCTGCGCGTACGACACGTCGGCGTCGTTGTGCCGGTTCGCCGGCACCGCCGAGCCCGCCTCGTCCGCGGGCAGCGTGCGGGCCGGCTCCCCTGGCGCACCGGGCACCACGACCGGCGGCGCCTCCGGCTCGGCTGCGCACGCCGACGCCAGCACCGCCGCGGCCAGCAGCGTTCCCACGACGAACCCCCGCACCCAGGCCTCCTCGCACTCGTCCGTTCCCGCGACCGTACCGCAGGAAAAGCCTACTTTCGGCGCTGTCCTCGCCACCGAGGATCCGGGCATACTTCGTATTTCTTCCGAACGAAAGGGGTTGGCCACGTGGCTCCGGGGACGCAACGCAGACGCCGGCTCTTCGCGCTCGCCGGCGCGATCGCCCTGTCGCTGACCACACTCGGCGCCGCACCGGCGTCGGCCGCTCCCGGCATCCCGGGTGTCGACGAGGTCAGCCAGTCCCGCAACATCCAGCACCTGGCGAACATCCCGAAGCAGGCCCCGTTCGACAACGTGGACGCCTTCGGCACGGACATCGCGTTCACCGACGACCACGCGATCGTCGGCAACTACAACGGCTTCACGATCTACGACATCAAAAAGCCCAGCAAGCCGAAGATCGTCAGCCAGGTCCTCTGCCCCGGCTCGCAGAACGACGTGTCGGTGTCCGGCGACCTGCTGTTCCTGTCCACCGACTCCTCACGCAGCGACAACTCCTGCGCCAGCGCCGGCCAGCCCGCCACGAACCAGAACTCGTGGGAGGGCATCAAGATCTTCGACATCAGCGATCTGGCCAACCCGAAGTACGTGGCCGCGGTCGAGACGAAGTGCGGTTCGCACACCCACACGCTGGTGCCGGGCAAGAACGGCAAGGACGTCTACCTCTACGTCTCCTCCTACAGCCCGCGCCCGGAATTCCCGGACTGCCAGCCGCCGCACGACCTGATCTCCGTGGTCAAGGTCCCGGTGCGCAACCCGGCCGCCGCGGCCGTCGTCAACGAGCCGGTGGTCTTCGGCCCGGAGGGCGGCAACCCCGGCATCCCCGGCACCTTCCCAAACCACTACGTCACCGCCACCTCCGGCTGCCACGACATCACCGCCTACCCGGACAAGGACCTGGCGGCGGGCGCGTGCATGGGTGACGGCGTGCTGTTCGACATCTCCGACCGGGAGCACCCGCGGATCATCGAGCAGGTCCAGGACGACACCAACTTCGCGTTCTGGCACTCGGCGACGTTCAACAACGACGGCACCAAGGTCGTCTTCACCGACGAGCTGGGCGGCGGCGGCCAGCCGGCGTGCTCGGCGGGGATCGGCGCGGTCCGCGGCGCGGACGCGATCTACGACATCACCGGCCGCGGCGACGACCGCAGCCTGCGCTTCGCGAGCTACTTCAAGATCCCGCGCGAGCAGGCCGCGACCGAGAACTGCGTGGCGCACAACGGGTCGCTGATCCCGGTCAAGGGCCGCGACATCATGGTGCAGGCCTGGTACCAGGGCGGGATCTCGGTGTGGGACTTCACCGACTCCGCCCACCCGAAGGAGCTGGCGCACTGGGAGCGCGGGCCGCTGTCCACCGAGCAGCTGATCGTCGGCGGGTCGTGGTCGGCCTACTACTACAACGGCCACATCTACTCCTCCGACATCCAGAAGGGGCTGGACGTGTTCGCGCTGCACGACCCGCGCACGGCGAGCGCGAAGTCGGTCCGGATGGACGAGCTGAACGTCCAGACCCAGGGCCGCTACCGCGGGTGATCCACTAGCACAACCGGACGATCGAAGGCAAATCCATCCTGCCGCCGATCACCAGGCGGGACAGCAGTCCCCCAACCCGGTGATCGTCGGCAGGATGACGCCATGTCCGAAAACACCCCAGACGACGCCATCCTCCCCGAAAAGCCGCGCCGGAAGCGTGGCCCGCTGATCGGCGTCATCCTCGCCGTGGTCGTCGTCCTCGTCGCCGTGGTCCTGATCGTCGTCAACACGACGTCGGACTCCGGCACCACCGCCGGTCACACCACCGTGAAGATCGGCGTGACCGACGCCGGCGCCGACTACTGGAAGACCTTCCGGCAGATCGCCGCCGACAACGGCATCGACCTGGAACTGGTCAACTTCTCCGACTACACCCAGGCCAACCCGGCGCTCGCGCAGGGCCAGCTGGACGTGAACCTGTTCCAGCACCTGCTGTTCCTCGCCAACTACAACGTCAGCGCGAACCAGGACCTCACCCCGATCGGCTCGACCTACGTGGTGCCGCTGAGCCTCTACTCGCGCAAGCACGCCACCCTCGCCGACATCCCGGCAGGCGGCCGGATCGCGATCCCGAACGACCCGACCAACCAGGCGCGCGCCCTGCTCGTGCTGCAGTCGGCCGGCCTGATCTCGCTGCGCGGCGGCGGGAACGTGCTGTCCACGCCGGCCGAGATCGACCAGGCCGCCTCCAAGGTCACGGTGACCCCGGTGGACGCTTCCCAGACCGTGGCCGCGCTCCCCTCGGTCGACGGCGCGATCGTCAACAACAACTTCGCCCTGGACGCGAACCTCGACCCGTCGAAGGCGCTGTTCAACGACGACCCCGCCAACCCGTCCGCCGAGCCCTACATCAACACCTTCGTCACCCGCGCGCAGGACAAGGACAACCCGACCTACCTCAAGCTCGCCCAGCTCTACCGCGATCCGCGCGTGGCCGGCGAGGTGAAGGCCGAGTCGAAGAACACCGCCGTGCTGGTCGAGCGCCCGAACACCGACCTGCAGGCGATCCTGGACCGCCTCGAGCAGACCGTGCGGGCCGCGAAGAAGTGAACGCGCTCATCGAGTTCCAGGGCGTCACCAAGCGGTTCGGTGACGTCACGGCCCTGGAAGACGTCGACCTGACCATCGCCGCCGGCGAGGTCTTCGGCATCATCGGCTACTCCGGCGCGGGCAAGAGCACGCTGGTCCGGCTGATCAACGCGCTCGAACCGGTCACCTCCGGGCGGGTCCTCGTCGACGGCGTGGACCTCACCACGCTGCGCGAGCGGGAGCTGCGTGAAGTGCGGGCCGGAATCGGCATGATCTTCCAGCAGTTCAACCTGTTCCGCTCGCGCACGGTGTTCGGCAACGTGGCCTACCCGTTGAAGATCGCCGGGTGGGACAAGGCGCGCCGGAAGGCGCGGGTGGCCGAGCTGCTGAAGTTCGTCGGCATCACCGACAAGGCGTGGCACTACCCGGACCAGCTCTCCGGCGGGCAGAAGCAACGCGTCGGGATCGCCCGCGCGCTGGCGACGAACCCGAAGATCCTGCTCGCCGACGAGTCCACCAGCGCGCTCGACCCGGAGACCACCGGCGAGGTGCTGCGGCTGCTCAAGCGGGTCAACACCGAGCTGGGCGTGACGATCGTGGTGATCACCCACGAGATGGAGGTGGTGCGTGAGATCGCCGACCGGGTCGCGGTGCTGGACTCCGGCCGGGTGATCGAGCAGGGCAGCGTGTTCGAGGTGTTCTCGTCGCCGAAGACGCGCACGGCGCAGCGGTTCGTCGGGTCGGTCGTGCGGGACACCCCGGACGGCGCGGACCTGGACCGCATCCGGGCGCGGCACGGCGGGCGGCTGGTGTCGGCGAAGGTGCACGACGGAGGCAGGCTGGGCGCGGTGCTGTCCGACGCGGTCGGCAAGCACAACGTGCGGTTCGAGATCGTCTACGGCGGCATCACCGCGTTGTCCGGCCGGTCGTTCGGCGGTCTGACGCTCGAACTGATCGGCGCCGACGCCGACGTGGACGCCCTGATCGCGGACCTGCGCGCCACCACCGAGATCAAGGAGATCGCGGCATGAGCCTGGACTGGGAGACCCTCGGCCCGGTGTTCTGGGAGGCGATCGCCCAGACGCTGGGCATGGCCGTGGTGACGCTGGTCGTCGGCGGCGCGCTCGGGCTGGTGCTGGGCATCCTGCTCTACACGACGCGCGCGGGCGGGCTGCTGGCGAACCGGTTCGTGTTCACCGTGCTCAACGTGCTGGTGAACATCATCCGGCCGATCCCGTTCATCATCTTCATCACCGCGATCGGGCCGGTGACGATCTTCGTCGTCGGCACCCAGCTGGGCACCGCGGCGGCGACGTTCGCGCTGGTGTTCGCGGCGACGTTCGGGATATCCCGGATCGTCGAGCAGAACCTGGTCACCATCGACCCGGGCGTGATCGAGGCGGCGCGGGCGATGGGCGCGAGCCCGCTGCGGATCATCCTCACGCTGCTGGTGCCGGAGGCGCTCGGGCCGCTGGTGCTGGGCTACACGTTCGTGTTCGTCGCGATCGTCGACATGACGGCGGTGGCGGGCGCGGTCGGCGGCGGCGGGCTCGGTGACTTCGCCATCACCTACGGCTACCACCGGTTCGACTGGGTGGTCACGTGGCTGGCGGTGGTGACGATCATCGTGCTGGTGCAGGGCGCGCAGTTCCTCGGCAACTGGCTGGCGCGCAAGGCGCTGCGGCGTTGACGCGCGGGCCGGCGGGGCGGACAGTGGGGCGATGGCGCTGCAGCTGAGCCTTCGTCAGGCGCGTGAGCTGCCCGAACTGCGGTTCGAGCCGACGCGCAAGCGGGTGCGGGCGGTCGCCGGCGGGAAGGTGTTCGCCGATTCCCGCCGGGCGGCCCTGGTGTGGGAGCCGCGGCGGGTGGTGCCGCAGTACGCCTTCCCGGCGGCCGACGTCCACGCCTCGCTCACGCCCGCCCCGCCGTCCGACGTCGAGTGGCACCCGGTGTCGCTCGGGCCCAACACCGGTGTGCTGGACCCGAGCACCGGGTTCGCCGCGCACACCACCGCGGGCGCGCCGCTCACGCTGAGCCTGGACGGGGTGGTCCTGGAGGGCGCCGGGTTCCGGCCGGACGACCCGGACCTCGCGGAGTACGTGATCACCGACTTCGACGCGTTCGACGAGTGGCTCGAAGAGGACGAGACGATCGTGTCCCACCCGCGCGACCCGTTCCACCGCGTCGACGTGCGGCGCAGCTCGCGGCACGTGCGGGTGGAGGTCGACGGGGTGGCGCTGGCGGACACGAAGGCGCCGCTGCTGGTGTTCGAGACGTCCCTGCCGCCGCGGCTGTACCTGCCACCGTCCGATGTGGACTTCAGCAGGCTGCGCGAGTCGGCCCGCGAGACCACGTGCGCCTACAAGGGGCGGGCGCGGTACTGGTCGGCCGAGGTCGGCGGCCGGACGCACCCGGACCTCGCGTGGGCGTACGAGAAGCCGCTCCCGGACGCCGCGCAGCTCGCCGGGCACGTGGCCTTCTTCGACGAGCACGTGGACGTGACGCTGGACGGGGAGCGAGTGCCGCGGCCGGTCACACCCTGGTCCTGACCCGGTAGCCGGATCACCCAGGGTGACGCGCGGTCGGCGGCAACCCGGGCGCATGGCGTCGGCGGCACCCATTGTGCGCCAAGCACCCACCGCACACGCGCCCGGTCCCCGCCCCGAACGCCACCAAGATCGCCGGGCACGTGGCCTTCTCCGACGAACACGTGGACGCTAGACGGCGAGCGAGTGCCGCAGCCGGTCACACCCTGGTCCTGAACCGACAGCCCGATCACCCAGGTGACGCCCAGTCGGCGGCAACCCCGGCGCACGGCGTCGACGGCAACCGTTGTGCGCCAAGCACCCACCGCACACGCGCCCGGTCCCCGCCCCGAACGCCACCAAGATCGCCCGGTACGTGGCCTTCTCCGACGAACACGTGGACGCTAGACGGGGAGCGAGTGCCGCGGCCGGTCACACCCTGGTCCTGAACCGACAGCCCGATCAGCCGGGTGACGTGCGGTCGGCGGCAACCCCGGCGCGTGGCGTCGGCGGCAACCGTTGCGCGCCAAGCACCCACCGCACACGCGCCCGGTCCCCGCCCCGAACGCCACCAGACCACCGGGCACGTGGCCTTCTCCGACGAGCACGTGGACGCTGGACGGGGAGCGAGTGCCGCGGCCGGTCACGCCCTGGTCCTGAATCGATAGCCTGACGCCATGCACGATCATCCCGGCTGGCGTCCGGTCACCAGTGGCGAGTCGGGCGCCGCGGTGTTCCGCAGCGCCGACGGCGACCGCTACGCCAAGCACGTGCCGCCCGCGGACGCGCCCGGCCTGCGGCACGAACGCGACCGGAGCGCCTGGCTCGCCGGGCAGGGCGTGCCGGGACCACGGGTGCTGGACTGGCACTCCGGCGAGACCGGCGCCTGCCTCGTGACCAGCGCGGTTCCAGGCGTGCCGGCCGACCGGCTGTCCGCCGACGACCTCGGCCGCGCCTGGCCGCACATCGCGGACGCGGTGCGGCGGCTGCACGACCTGCCCGCGGACGACTGCCCGTTCAGCCGCGACCTGGACACGATGGTCGCCGTGGCGCGGGACGTCGTCGCCCGTGGTGCGGTGAACCCGGAATTCCTGCCCGTCGAGCAGCAAAACACCCCGCCGCCGGAACTGCTGGCGCGTCTCGTGCCGCAGGTCGAGCGGCGACGCGCCGAGGAGGCCACCGACACCGTGGTTTGCCACGGCGACCTCTGCCTGCCCAACATCGTCGTCGACCCCGGGACCCACGAGGTCACGGGCTTCGTCGATCTAGGGCGCCTCGGCCGGGCCGACCGCCACGCCGACCTCGCGCTGCTGCTGGCCAACGCCAGGGAGACCTGGCCGGACGAGGAACGGGCGAGGGCCGCGGACGCGGAGTTCGCCGAGCGGTACGGCACGGCGCCGGACGCCGGCCGGTTGCGGTTCTACCTCCACCTCGACCCGCTCACCTGGGGCTGACCTGCTCCGCCCAGAAGCGCGTCACCAGGTCGTGGAACTCCGCGGCGCGCTCGATCTGCGGCATGTGCCCGGTGTCGGTGAACAGCCGGGTCTGCGCGTGCGGCAACGCGCGCCGGGCGGCGTCGAGGTGCAGGGCGGGCAGGATGAGGTCGCGGTCGCCCCACACGACGAGCGTCGGCAGGGCCCGCGCGGCCACCGCCTCGATCAGCTCGGCCCGCCAGTCCTCCCGCACGCCGCGGAAACCGCCGAGCCCGCGCGCCGTCTCCAGCATCACCCGCGCGGCGTGCGGCTGCCGGGCGATCTCCAGCGCGTGCTCGACCCGCTCCCGCGTCGCGAACTTGCGGTCGTGGAACAGCGCCCGCTCGGTCCGCACCGCCCCGGCCACACTGGGGCGCAGCAGCAGCTTCCCCAGCGGCCGCAACGCCAGCAGCCGCAGCGCGATGGTCACCTCGCGGCCGAACCCCGCGCTGTTCACCAGCGCCAGGCTCCGCACCCGCTCCGGCGCGTCGACCGACAACCGCATCGCGACCGCGCCGCCGAGCGAGTTCCCGGCCACGTGCACCGGCCGCGTCTCCCCCACCGCGTCCAGGAAGTCCGCCGCGAACCCGGCCAGCGCGGCGAGCGTGTGCTTGCCCGGCAACGGTTCCGACATCCCGAAGCCGGCGAGGTCGACGCTGTAGGTGCGGTACGAGCCGGCGAGCAGGTCCTGCTGCTCGGACCAGTCCCGCAGGCTCCGGCCGATCCCGTGCAGCAGCAGGACCGGCGGCCCGTCGCCATCGGCCCGGTAGCGGGCCCGCCGCCCGCGCACGTCCACGAAGTCCACGGTCACCGCAACCTGCCCAGCAGCCGGCTGTGCGCGCCGGGCAGCAGCCGCACCAGCAGGTCGAGGATCTTCGCGTCCCGGCCGATCAGCACGCGCGGCTTGCGGTGCTCGATCGCGTCCACGATGACCGCCGCGGCCTTCGCCGGGTCCATCCGCAGCACGCGTTCCCACTGCCGCGTGTCCATCCCGCCGGCCACGCCGCTGCCGACGCGCGCGGACTCCGCGATCCGGGTGCGGATGCCGCCCGGGTGCACCGACGTGACCCCGACCTGGCCGGCCAGCTCGTGCCGGATCGCCTCGGTGAACCCGCGGATCGCGAACTTGCTGGCCGAGTACGCCGACTGGCCGGGCGGCGCGATCAGCCCGAACAGGCTGGACACGTTGGCGATGTGCGAGCCGGGCGCGGCCTTGAGCGCGGGCAGCAGCGCGTGCGTCAGCTGGACCGGGGCGCGGAAGTTGACGTCCACGACCCAGCCGAACTCCTCCAGCGTCACCTCGTCGAACCGGCCGCCCAGCGCGACCCCGGCGTTGTTGATCAGCAACGTCAGCCGCGGGTTCTCGGCCAGCACCCGCTCGGCGGCCGCGGCGGTCTCCTCCGCCGAGGCCAGGTCGGCCACGTGGGTGGAGACGTCCACGCCCGTCCGCACGGCCTTGGCCACCGCCGCCAGCCGGTCGGCGTCGCGGTCCAGCAGCACCAGGTTCGAGCCCCGCGCGGCCAGCGCGTGCGCCAGCGCCTCGCCGATCCCGCTGGCCGCCCCGGTCACGACGGCCGTGCCGCCGTCGAACACGTAGTCACGCATCAGGCCACCCGCTCCTTCGCCTGCTTGGCCGTGCGGGTGAACCGCATCGCGTCGTCCGTCAGCGACCCGTGCCGCATCAGCAGCACGTCGCGCGGGTAGTTCTGGAACAGCCGCCACGGCGCGGCCGGGCCCTGCTTGGGCAGCTTGTCGATGCTGCGCAGCACGTACCCGGACTTGAGGTCGATGAGCGGCTCGGTCCCGCGGACCGACGGCGGCGGCACCGGGGTGCAGGTGGTGTAGCCGTGCTCGTCGAGGTGGTTGAGCAGGCGGCACACGTACCCGGCGACGAGGTCGGCCTTCAGCGTCCAGGACGCGTTCGTGTAGCCGATGGTGAACGCGTAGTTCGGCACGCCGGAGAGCATCATGCCCTTGTACGCCAGGCGTTCGCCGATCTTCACCGGCTCGCCGTCGACCACCAGGTCCAGCCCGCCGAACGGCAGCAGGTTCAGGCCGGTGGCCGTGACGATGACGTCGGCCTCCAGCACCCGGCCCGAGGACAACCGCACGCCCTCAGGGGTGAACTTCTCGATGGTGTCGGTGACGATGTCGGCCTTGCCGCTGCGGACGGCCTTGAACAGGTCGCCGTCCGGCACGAAGCACACCCGCTGGTCCCACGGGTCGTAGCTGGGGTTGAAGTGCCGGTCCACCTCGAACCCGCTTGGGAGCTGCGCGGACACCGCCTTGCTCAGGAACTTCCGCACGAACGCCGGGGTGCGGCGGCTGAGCTGGAAGAACAGCATGGCGGACAGCACGTTCTTCCATCGCACGATCGGATAGGCCACCTTCGGCGGCAGCACGCCGCGCAGCTTGTCGGCGACCGGATCGGTGCCCGGCAGCGACAGCACGTAGCTGGGCGAGCGCTGCAGCATCGTCACGTGCGCCGCGTCGCCTGCCATCGCGGGCAGCAGCGTCACGGCCGTGGCGCCGCTGCCGATCACGACGACGCGCTTGCCGGTGTAGTCCAGGTCCTCCGGCCAGTGCTGCGGGTGCACGACGGTGCCGGCGAACTCGTCCTGGCCGGGGAACTCCGGCGCGTAGCCCTGGTCGTAGCGGTAGTACCCGGAGTTGACGAACAGGAAGTCGCAGGTGATCCGCACCCGTTCACCGGTGTCGGTGCGCTCCGCCTCGACCGTCCACAGTGCCTGGTCCGACGACCACTCCGCACGCACCACGCGGTGGTGGAACCGGATCCTGCGGTCGATGCCGCGTTTGCGTGCGGTGGTCCGCACGTACTCGCGGATGGACGGGCCGTCCGCGATCGCCTTCGCGTCGGTCCACGGCTCGAACGAGTAGCCGAGCGTGAACATGTCCGAGTCGGAGCGGACGCCCGGGTAGCGGAACAGGTCCCAGGTGCCGCCGATCGCGCCGCGCGACTCGAAGATCGCGTAGGTGCGGCCGGGGCACTCGGCCTGCAGGTGGCTGGCGGCGCCGATCCCGGACAACCCGGCACCGACGATCAGGACGTCGACGTGTTCCAGCGTCATCGCTTCCCCGTTCCTCAGGCGTCTGCCACCGCAACGTACCAACGGTATGTCGACATGGTCAACACCCTGTCGAGAACGCCGACAAAGTGTTGGACCACCTGATACGGTGAGCGCATGGCCACCGATCCCGCCGTCCGCAACCGCCCGGCCCGCGGCCGCCGCGCGCCCCGGCCCAGCGGTGACGAGCGGGAGCTGGCGATCCTCGCCACCGCCGAGCGGCTGCTGGCGGACCGGCCGCTGAGCGACATCTCGATCGACGACCTCGCGCGTGGCGCGGGCATTTCCCGGCCGACGTTCTACTTCTACTTCCGCTCCAAGGACGCGGTGCTGCTCACGCTGCTGGACCGGGTCACCGAGGAGGCCGACCGGGCGTCCTCGGCGGTGTTCGACCACCCCGCCCCGACCCCCGCGGAGCGCTGGCGGCAGTGCCTGGACGCCATCTACACGACGTTCCGGGCGCACCGCTCGGTCGCGCTCGCCGCCGCGGAGGCCCGCCACACCAACGCCGAGGTGCGGGACCTGTGGGCGGGGATGATGGGGACCTGGGTCAGCCGCACCGCGGAGGCCATCGAGGCCGAGCGGGCGCGCGGCGCGGCCCCGCCCGGCCGGCCGGCGCGGGAGCTGGCGATCGCCCTGAACCTGATGAACGAGCGCGTCCTGTACGCCACCTTCGCCGGCGACGAGCCGGCCGTGCTGGAGGCGAACGCGGTCGACGTGCTGCTCGACGTGTGGCTGACCACCATCTACCGCACCACCGAACCACCGGCCTGACCCGTTTCGGCGGCCCGCGGCCGGGTAGCCCGGGCGCATGGAACGCAAGCACGACGACGCCCGCGACGACCTGCCCGGCGCCGAGGACTCCTCCCCCGAGGAGCAGGAGGTGCTGCGCGGCGAGCAGGGCACGTCCTCGGGTGACGAGCACGACGATTTCGATCCGCAGCAGGGCCGGTAACTGGCATCCTGGGAGGCGTGGACCGCCTCGCCCGTTTCGAAGCCAACCGCCCGCGCCTGCTCGGCCTGGCCTACCGGCTGCTCGGCGAGGCGTCCGAGGCCGAGGACGTCGTGCAGGAGGCCTACCTGCGCTGGGACGCCGCCGACGGCGTCGAGGTGCCGGAGGCGTGGCTGACGAAGGTCGTCACGAACCTGTGCCTGACCCGGCTCACCTCGGCGCGGGCGCGGCGCGAGCTGTACACCGGGCCGTGGCTGCCGGAGCCGGTGTTCACCGAGCACGGCGAGCTGGGCCCGCTGGAGACCGCCGAGCAGCGCGACTCGCTGTCGATGGGACTGCTCTTCCTGCTGGAACGGCTGACCCCGCCGGAGCGCGCGGCGTTCGTGCTGCGTGAGGCGTTCGGACACAGCCACCGTGAGATCGGCGAGATCCTCGACCTCGACGAATCCCACGTCCGCCAGCTCTACCGCCGCGCGCGGCAGCACGTCGGCGACGGGCGCAAACGCTTCACCGCGACGACCGAGCAGCGCCGCGAGATCGTGGAGCGGTTCCTCGCCGCCACCGTCGACGGCGATCTGGCCGCGCTGGAGCGGATGTTCGCCGACCAGGTCGTGTCCTGGGCGGACGGCGGCGGCAAGGTCAGCGCGGCCCGCCGCCCGATCCTCGGCCGCGACCGCGTCGCCCGGTACGTCGCCGGTCTGCACCGCGACCCGCGTGCGGACCAGATCGAGTTCGCGGTGCGCTCGATCAACGGCTCGCCCGGCCTCGCGATGCACCTGCACGGCGAGCTGTTCGGGGTCGTGCTGCTCGAACCGGGTGAGGACGGCCTGATCGCGCTGCACACGGTCGTCAACCCGGACAAGCTCGCGTACGCCGCGGCCCAGAAGTCAGCGTGAGTAGACGTTGACGTCGCGGCCGAGGCCGAGCGCGGCCGGGTCGCGCCTGCCGGAGGCGGTGAGCACGAAGTCCAGCGCGTCCGCCTCGAGTGCGCCTCCCCCGTGGCCGATGTCGACCGGGCCGAAACCGCGCAGTTCCAGGCGTGCGGGTCCCCAGCCCTTCTGACGCAAGGACTCTGCCACCCAGTGCACGGCGGCGGTCAGCCCGCTGCCCCGTTCGGACTCGCGACCGAGCGCGGCGCGGATGTCGTCGCCGTGCACGTAGGCGTCGTACCACAGGGTCAGGACGCCGTTGCCGACCGTCCGGCCCTGCACGCCGCTCGGCTTCGCCCACAGTCGATCGTCGAGTGTGGACAGTGCCGCCCGGAGTTTCCCGTTGGCTTCACGGAGCATCGCGGCCAGCTCGGCGGGCTCGTGGTGCGCGAGAGCCGCGGCCTGCTCGTCGGGGGTGCGCCTGCCGATGGTGCCCGCCGCGGTGTCGACGGCGTTGCCGACCACGTGCGCGGCGACGTCCCGGACCCGCCACTTCGTGCACCGGGTGGGCGCGTCCCAGCCGTCGGCGGCCGACTCGACGAGCCCGGCGAACAGGTCGTACTGGCCGGCGACGCCCTCGACGACCTGCCGCCGGGTCAGCACGACAGCTCCGCGGCGAGCCTGCGGACCGTTTCGGTGACGACGATCGCGTGGCCGCGGGCGTTGACGTGGAGCCGGTCGGCGCTGTAGATCCCGGCGTCGGCGGAGGCCGGGTGGTCACTGAGGTCGATGTACCAGGCGCCGTGGCGGTCGGCGACGCGGCGGGTCAGCCGCGCGAGCTGAGTCAGGCGCACCCGGAGCCCGTCGCGCCGGTCCTCGTCGGCGACCGGAGACCGGGAGATGTCGAACAGGCCCATGACCACCACGGCGGCGCCGGCCGCGCGCAGGGCGGAGACGATCTCGGAAAGCGTTTCCTCGACCGCGACGGGGTCGAAAGAGCGACGCAGCATGTCGTTGCCACCGGCGGCGACCACGGCCAGGTCCGGCCGGAAGTCCAGGGCCGCGGCGAGCTGGGTGTCCCGGACCTGGGCGGCGCGCAGGTCGCGCACGCCGAGGTTGGCGTAGGCCAGGCCGGGCTGCTGTTCGCGCAGCAGGTCGGCGAGCCGGTCGGCCCACGGCGGCGGCGGGTAGCCGTCGACCGGGTCGCCCAGCCCCTCGGCGACGCTGTCGCCCAGCACGGCGAGCCGCCGCCACGGCGCGCCGCGCAGTGATCCGGTGAGCACGTCGGTCGTCATGGTCGCCCCCGTCGTCAAACTTTGTGGACGACCGTACTTTAAGTTTGGGCGCGAGATCGAGTCAAGGAGGTATTTGCAGGAGTTTTGCAGCGGACGAGCGTCCGGTCAGTTGCGGCGCTGGCTCGGGATCGACTCGGCGCCGGCCCGGCGGGCCGCGACGACCAGACAGCGCTCGCACGGCATGCCGACGGGCCGGTCCAGCAGGTCCAGCTCGCCGCGGCGGCCCTCGAAGCCGCAGTACGCGACCAGCACGCCGGGCCGCTCTGCGGGCAACGGGAAGACGTGGGCAACGCGCTGGGTCTCGCCCACGGTGCCGGGCCGTGGCCGGGCGAGGACGAACGTTCCGTTCAGCCCCGCCGGCTCGTCGCGCACCCTCACCCATCCGCTCACGGTGAGCCTCCTCTCCGGTGCACCCCGGTGGGTCCACTCCGGATACTCGTGGCGGTGGTTCCCTGGTGCGGGCACACGGCAAACGCCGTGGCCGGGTTTTCACCCGACAGTGCCGGGTTCGTCCACAGTGGGCAGCCGCGCGGCGAGGAGCCCGATCTGCTCCGGCTCGCCCGTGCAGGGCAGCAGCACGAGGTCGTCGGCGCCTGCCTCGGCGAGGCGGGTGATCTCTTTGTGCAGGTGGCCGCGGTCGGTGAGCACGTCCGGCCGCACCTGGTCGGCGTAGGCGGGGCCGTAGTAGTGGGCGATGTAGTCGTCCGCGCGGCGCTCGGCGCCCGGCCCGAAGCAGAAGTACCGCTCGACGACGATCCGGGCTCCCGGCGAGATCGCGCGGACGGCCGCCACGCCTTGTTCGAGGACCGGCAGGCCGAAGGAGGGCGCCACCCAGCCGCCCGACATCGCGGCAGCGCGGGCGAATCCGGCTGGGGTGAGCCCGGCCAGCAGCAGACCTGGACGCCCGTCCGGCAATGCCGGGACCGGCCCGGAGGCGCCGTGCGTCTCGCCGCGCCAGACCGCGCGCATGGTCTCCAGGGTGTCCTCGAAGGCGGCACCGCGGCCGGTCATGGGGACTCCGCTGGCCGCGTAGTCCTCCGGCCAGCCGCCCATGCCGAGCCCGACGGTGATCCGGCCACCGGAAAGCCGTTCCAGGGAGCCGATCTGCTTGGCGAGGAGCACGGGATTGCGGCGGTAGCCGGCGTTGAGCACGGTGGTCATCAGCTCGATCCGGGCGGTGCGCGCGGCCGCGGCCGCCAACGCGACGAGCGGATCGAGGTTGTCGTAGACGAGCCGGTCGATCACACTCAGCGAGGCGAACCCGAGGCGTTCGCACTCCGCGGCCCAGTCCCCGATCGAAGTGAAGTCCGCCCCCGGCACAGCGGCGGGAAGCCCGATTCCGATACGCATGCCGTGGACGCTAGGACCCGCGCGGGGCGGCGGTCTTGAACGGAACGGACACTCGCCCTCAGACCCGCCAGGTCCACCCGACGGCGTCAAGCGAAACGCACACCCGCATCAAACCCGCGCCCCATCGAGCGCTCGCCCCAACTCCGCCGCCACCACCCACGGCACCCGCACCATCACAACCGCCCCACCAAGCTCACCCATCAACCCCGCGCCGCGTCCAGCACCGGCCCCACCACCGCCGACGGCGCCACATCCCCCAGCGCCCGCACCATCACAACCGCCGCACCAAACCCACCATC
>NZ_JBEXTZ010000014.1:0-94298 GCF_040614195.1 Amycolatopsis sp. NPDC006125 | reverse complement strand
ATCAACCCCGCGCCGCATCCAGCACCCGCCCCACCACCGCCGACCGCGCCACATCCCCCAGCGCCCACACCATCACAACCGCCCCACCAAACCCACCATCAACCCCGCGCCGCATCCAGCACCCGCCCCACCACCGCCGACCGCGCCACATCCCCCAGCGCCCACACCATCACAACCGCCCCACCAAACCCACCCATCAACCCCGCGCCGCGTCCAGCACCGGCCCCAGCTCCGCCACCACCGCGTCCAACGGCGCCACGTCCTCCTGCGCCCGCGCCATCACGATCGCCCCTTCGAGCGCGCTGATCATCACCATCGCGAGCGACCGGCAACGCGCCTCCGGCACCCCCATCTCCCGCAGGCTGTCCGCCACCGGCCGCAGCCACGTCTCGAACCCCGCGCACACGGCCTGCCGCAGGTTCTCGTTGCCCGCCACCACGTCCGCCGTCGCCGCGACGAGCGGGCAGCCCGCCGCGAAACCCTCCTCGCGGAACTGGTCCCGCCACTGCGCCACCATCCCGGCGAACAACCCGGCGGGACTCGGCGCGGCCTCGGCGTACCGCTCGACCCGCCGCGCCGCGAAGTCGCCGGACCACGCCAGCGCCTCACGCACCAGTTGGTCCTTGCCGCCCGGGAAGTAGTGCTGCAGGGACCCCCGCGGCGCCGACGCGTGCTCGACGACCTCCCGCATCCCGGTGCCGCTCACCCCCTGCGTCCGGATCAGCTGCGCAGCGCTGTAGACCATCCGCTCCCGCGGCCCGCGCGTCACCTCGCCACCTCCCACACCGGTCCCGGCATCGTCAACTCGTAGCGGTACTCGCCGCGATCGACCCCGCCCAGCAGCCGGAAACCCTGACCCCGCAACAAAGCCTTCGCCGCCACATTGTCCGCGTGCGTCACCGCCCGCACCGTCCACCCCTCCCACCGGCCCGAAGTCCGCAACCACGAAGCCATCGCCGTCGCGATCCCCTGCCGCTGCCACGGGTCCGCGACCACGATGCCGAGCTCCGCTACCCGCGCCTCGCCCGCCACCAGGTTCAGCAGCCCGGCAGGCGACCGCCCGCTGAACGCGACCAGCGCGACCCCGTGCGGCGGCCCGGCGAGGAGGTAACGCCGGTAGCGGACGAGGACGTCCCGCGGGTCCGGCCGCCCCGGCATCAGGAAGCGGTTCCGGAGAGTGCCCGCGGAGCAGGCCAGGACCAGTTCGGCGACCTCCGCCGTGGACGTGCCGTCCAGCTCGGCCACCGTCATGACAGTTGTCATAGAATCCGGTGTACTCCTCGCCGTGCCCGGAAGCAAGCCCGGAACGCGCATAGACTGCCGGCATGCGGCGATGGGTGTCCCGGGTGGACCGGCAGGTGTTCGCGCGGGTGGCGGCGACCGACTCGGCGCTCCTGGACCGGGTGCTGCCCCGCCTCGGCCGCGCGGCCAACTACGGCGGCCTGTGGTGGGCGGTCAGCGGCACGCTCGCCGCGACCCGCAACCGCCGCGCGCGCCGCGCCGCCCTGCGCGGGATGCTGGCGTTGGGCATCGCGAGCGCGACGGCCAACGGCCTGAGCAAGCGGGTCATCCGCCGCACCCGCCCGTCGACGGTCGCCATCCCGCCGGTCCGGCAGTTGCGGCGCGCGCCGTGGACGACGTCGTTCCCGTCCGGGCACTCCGCGTCCGCGGCCGCCTTCGCCGTCGGCGCCACGCTGGAGTGGCCCGCGCTCGCCGCGCCGGTCGGGGCTCTCGCTGCCGGGGTGGCCACCTCCCGCGTGGTCACCGGCGCGCACTACCCGTCCGACGTGCTCGCCGGGGTCGGCCTCGGCTTGACCGCTGGCCTGGTCACGTTGTCGTGGTGGCCGCGCACCCCGGCCGGCCCGTCGGACGCCGAGCCGTCCCCCGCGCCCGCCCTGCCGACGGGTGACGGGCTGGTCCTGGTGGCCAACTCGTCCGCGGGCAGCGCGGGCGCGGCGATCCTGGACCAGATCGCCGCGGAACTGCCGCAGGCCAAGATCGTCGAACCGGCCGACGGCGAGGACCTCACCGAGGCGATCACCGAGGCCGCCCGGACCTGCCGCGTCCTGGGCGTCGCGGGCGGGGACGGCACGATCAACGTCGCCGCGCGGGTCGCCGCCGAGCACGGCGTCCCGCTCCTCGTCGTCCCGGCGGGCACCCTCAACCACTTCGCACGCGACCTCGGCGTGGAGACGCCGGACGACGCGGTCACCGCGCTGCGGACCGGTTCCGCGGTGCGGATCGACCTCGGGGTGGCGGACAGCCAGGTGTTCGTCAACACCTGCAGCACCGGTCTCTACACCGATCTGGTCCGGTACCGGGAGAAGTGGGAGAAGCGGATCGGGAAGTGGCCCGCGGTGCTGGTCGGGCTGGTGCATGTGCTGCGCCGCGCGAAGCCGCAGGAGCTGGTGGTGAACGGCGAGCGGCGCCGGGTGTGGATGATCTTCGCGGGCAACGGGGCGTACCGCCCGCGCGGGTTCGCGCCCACGTACCGCCCCAGCCTGCACGACGGGCTGCTCGACATCCGCGTGGTGTACGCGGAAAGCCCGTTCGCGCGCACGCGGGTCGTGCTGGCCGTGCTGACCGGAACGCTGCGCTGGTGCACGCCGTACCAGGACCGGCCGGCGGCGCCGCAACTGAAGATCAGCGCCCCCGGCGGCCGCCTGCGCCTCGCGGTGGACGGCGAGCTGACCCAGGTCCCGCCCGACGTGACGCTGCGCAAGAACCGGGGCGCGCTGGTGGTCTACCGCTGAGCGGACGGCTGTCGCGCCCGTCCGGCCCCAGCCCTCCGGCCACTGGCGCTGCCGGTTGCCGCTCCCCCGGGTTCCGCTGGACGACTGGCTCAGCCACCCGATCCACCGCAGCGACGTGCCGAAGTGGCGAAGTGGCCCAGCCAATCCCCCAAGCCACGGCCGCACGAACCCACCGCGGGCTACCCCTTCAGCCCCCAACCCCCTCCGACAGCAGCACACTCACCACCACTGCCCAGTTCCGCTGGACGACTAGCTCAGCCACCCGATCCACCGCAGAAGCGGCTCAGCCAATCCCAGCGCCGGCGGCGCGGGTTCAGCACCGGCGCCTGGCTCAGTCGCGTTCGGCGCGGGTCTTCAGGCGCTGGAGCGTCGCGGCGATATTGGACCGGTTCTTGTCGTCGCGCTGCCACACGCCGGTGACCAGCGAACTCGGCGCGCGGAACCAGCCCGGTCGCTTGTCCCACGTGCTTTCGGTCACCACGCAGCCGTCGCCGGCGGGCTCGATGTCGTATTGCCACCGGGAAACCGGGATGCCCAGCGAACGCACCTCGAAGGCGAACCGCTTTCCCTCGTCGGCGTCGGTGATCGTGCTGACGGTGCTCCACAACCGCGCTCCACGGCGGTTGATCCCGCGGAACCGCGCGCCGACCCGGGCGCCGGTCACTCCGCCCAGCCAGCGGAACCCGCTGTACTCCTCGGCCAGCTCGGCGAGCACGCCGGGATCGCTCACCAGGTCGTACACCCGCCCCGGCTCCGCCGCGACCTCGATCCGGCCCGTGGCACTGGGCCCCGACTGCCCCATGGACACCTCGCTACGCCGCGAACAGTTACATACCTACAGTATGTATCTCCGCGGTGCTCGTCAACAGCGCGGTCACGCGATCGGCGAGGCGGGCGTCGTCGGTGGGCGTGACGGTGATGCCATCGCCGTCACGGGAGACGAGGTACCGGCCGCGCGACGAGTCGAACCAGGTGACCACAGTGGATGATCGCGCGCCGGCGTGCGCGCCGATCTGCCCTCCGCTGGAACGGCTTCCGGCGAGGGCGTCCACTGCGAACGGATCCACCGGCGCGCCGGGCGTACCGGGCGGGAACACCGCGACGATCTCCGGGACCAGCGCGGTGGGCGGGATCTCGGTCAGCCAGATCTCGCCGCCGGCGAGCACGGCCAGCACCCCGGTCCGGCCCGCGGCCGCGGCGAGGGCGCGGACCGGGTAACCGATGTGCCCGACGGCGTCGACCGACACCTCCGGCCCGGCCAGCAGGGCGAGCAGCGCTTCGAGCCGGGCGTCGAGCCGGCGGCCGGACGCCAGGCCGCGTTCCGCGCACGACCGGTACACCTCGTCGGTGAGCCGCGCCCGGACGGCGAAGGTGCGGCCGGTGCTGGGCACCCGCAGCGGGTACGGCGCGGGCGGCAGTTCGAGGTCGCCCCAGAGGAGGTCGAACTCGGGGGCGGACAGGACGAAGTCGGGTCTTCGGGGGGTCATGCCGGCCACGCGGCGGGGGCCCGGCCGCCTGCGCCGGGCCCCGCCGCCTCGCCGAACCGGACGGCGAACGCGCCGCCACCGCTGCCCGGGCTCCCGGCACCGCCGAAACCGGCGGTGCCGGGGCACAACGAGCCAGCACCGCCGGAACCCGGGATCGCCGGGCCGGTGGTGCGCGTGCCGGGCGGCCGGGGCGAGTTCGTCGCACCCGGCCGATGGGTGGCGCCACCCGCGGCGCCGCTGATCGCGGACGCGGGCGGAACCGGCGGATCACTCCGCCGGAAGTCATTGTGCCGCAACGATGCTGCCGTAACGGAAGACGGAGCAGCGACTGAAACCGGCTGATCACTGGGCCGGGGATCGTTGCGGCGCAAGGGTGATGTAGAACCGGGAGAAGCACATGTGGACGAAACCGACAGAGCCCCCCGCCGGAAGTCACTGTCCGGCAACATGGATGAAGCAGACGTGGACGGAACCGGTGCGCTCGGCCGGGGATCGCTGTCCGGCAGCACCGACGATACAGTTGTGGACGGGACCTGTGAATCGCTCGGCCGAGAACCGTTGTCCGGCAACACCAACGAAGCAGACGTGGACGAGGCCGGTGCGCTCAGCCGGGGACCGCTGTCCGGCAGCACCGACGATACAGTTGTGAACGGGACCTGTGAATCGCTTCGCCGAGAACCGTTGTCCGGCAACAACAACGAAGCAGACGCGGACGAAACCTGTGAATCGCCCCTCCGGGAATCGCTGTCCGGCAACACCGGCGCCGCACCAGACGAAGCAGACGCGGACCGCAGCGAATCCCCTGCACCGCGATCCGTCGGCGGAAACTCCCGTGAGCAACCGCCGTCACTCGTAGGCGCTTCGGTCTGCTGTGGGATCGACGAGCCAACCTCCGCGACTCCGGCAGCGAACGCGGCCATCACCGCCACCGCCTCGTCGTGCGCACGCCACGCGCGCTCGGCCGCGGGACGCAAGTCGCCGGCGGCTTCGTGCAGTGTGTCGAATCCGCCGTGGGCGAAGAGGCGCTCGAGGGTCTCGTCCAGGTCGAACGGCGTCGGTTCCGGCATCGCGGCGCGAGCGGCCTCCGCGGCGGGGCCGGCGGCGGTGTGCACGGCCTCGTACAGTTCGCGGTGGCTGCGCGCGGCCCAGTTCTGAGCGTCCTGCTCGCCCACGTCCGCGCTCCCTGTACTGATCGTTCCTGCCGAGATCACGCTCAGTGAAACCCGAAGCGACGCGCGACGCCAGCGACCACACGCTGCCATGCCCTATCGGACGGTCAACCCTGCCCGCCCACACCCGCCGCGCCCGGGCGGCGAGAGGCTTCGCCACCTCCGGCGCCTCGGTGCCCGGATCCGCACGCCGGCTCAACCCGGCCCGGACAACAACCGCTTCGCCAGCTCCGCCGCCGCCTCGGTGCCCAAGTCCTCGCACACCACAAGCGCCTCACGACGGTGCTCGGCCGCCAACTGGCCTCGACCGGTCGCGTCCAGAACCATTGCCAGCTCCGCGAGCGCCTGCGCCCGCTGCCAGCGCGTCAGCACCTGCGTGAACACTTCCAACGCCGCCTGCAAGCAGTCCTCCGCCAGGCCCAGCCGACCGGCCTCCCGCCAGGCCGCGCCCTCCTGGACGGCGCATTCGGCACCCGGCACGGGGAAACCGCCCTCGTCGAACAGCGTCCGCGCCGTCCGGAACGCCTCGGCGCCGCCCGGCCAGTCACCGGTCTCCGTCAGCGCCCTGCCGAGCAACTGGAACGTCAGCGCGCGGAAGAACCGGTACGTGAACGGGTTCGCGTCGTCCCGGTAGCGGTCGGTGTCGGCGAGCACCTCGCGGTGCACCAGCAGCGCCTCGCCGGGACGGCCGACCGCGCACAGCACCTTCCCCAGCACGTTGCGGATCGACCCCTGCCCCATCCAGAAATCCATGTCCGCCAAGCCGACCGACCGCTCGACGTGGTCCAGCGCCTCCTCCGGCCGCCCCAGCCGCAACAACACCGAACCGAGGTACCCGAGCGCCCACGTCTGCTCACGCCGGTCGCCGATCTCGGTCGCGATCGCCAGCGCCTCCTCGTGCGCGGCGCGGCCACCTTCGTTGTCGCCGAGGCAGTAGTACCGCGCCCACCCGAGGAAGTTGAGCAACACGGCCTCGTCCGGCCGGCTGCCCAGCGCCCGCGCCGCGTCCACGCCCAGCGCGAACACCTCGGCCCACGGCAGCTGCTGGATCCGGCCGTCGGAGAACCAGTGCAGCGCCCTGGCCAGGTCCACCACCTGCCGGTTCTTGCCGTGCGCGAGCGCGGCCCGTTGCGCGGCGAGCCAGTTCGCCGCCTCCGCGTCGAGCCAGGCCGCGGCCTCTTCCCGCGTCGCGAACCGGCTCGCCTCCAGCGAATCTCGCAACGCGTCCGGGTAGAACAGCCGCCCGGCCTCGATCCCGGTGTCCAGCAGGTGGTCCAGCACCGCGCACGTCGCCGCCGACGTCTCGCCGGCGTCCTCCTCGACGGCCAGCCGCTCTCGCGCGAACAGGCGGATCAGGTCGTGGAAGGTGTAGCGGCCGGGCACGCTGCCCGCCTGCAGGAGGTTCGCGTCGACCAGCTCGTCGATGTGGGCCCGCACGTCCGGGGCCGCCATGCCGGTGGCGACGGTGGCCAGGTCGGCGCCGAAATCCGGGCCCGGGATCACCGCAAGGCGGCGGAACACCAGCCGCGCCGCCGGGGACAGCCGCCGGTGCGACATCTCGAACGCCGACCGCACCCGCAGGTCCCCCGCCGACAACGCGGCCAGCCGCGTGCTCTCGTCACGCAACTGGTCGACGAGGTAGGCGATCGTCCAGTGCGGCCTGGTCGCCAGCCGGTTGCCCGCGATCCGCACGGCCAGCGGCAGGTTCCCGCACAGCTCGGCCAGTTCCGCGGCCGCGGACGGCTCGGCGCGCACCCGGTCCGGCCCGGCGATCGCCGCGACCAGCGCGGACGCGTCCGCGGTCTCCAGCGGCCGCAGCCACAACCAGCGCGCCGACTCCAGCCCGGCCAGCGCGCGGCGGCAGGTGATGAGCGTCAGGCACCCGGTGGCGGCCGCCAGCAGGGGGCGGACCTGCGCCTCGTCGGCCGCGTTGTCCAGCAGCACCAGGACCCGGCGGCCGGCCAGCAGCGACCGGAACAACGACGACTGCTCGGCCACCGCGGCCGGGATCTCCGCCGCCGGCACGTTCAGACCACGCAGCAGGACGTCCAGCGCGGCGCGCGGGGTGACCGGCTGGTCGTCCATACCGCGCAGGTCGACCGACAGGAACCCGTCCGGGAACTCGGCCGCCAGCAGGTGCGCGGCCGTGCGGGCCAGCGCCGTCTTGCCGACGCCGGGGTGCCCGACGAGCGACACGACCACACCGCTCGGGGTGGTGAGGGCGTCGGCCGCGGCGCGGCGCAACGCGTCCAGCTCGTGGTCGCGGCCCACCAGGTCCGGCACCGCGGCCGGCGGCGGTCCCGCGAACGGCGCGGCTGGTCTGGACCTGCGGCGGCGGCCGTCGCGGGCCGCGGCCAGGAAGTCTTCACGGTTTCCGCCGGTCAGCCCGAGCGCGTCGGCGAGCGCTTCGGTGGAGCGGCGCTGCGCGGCGCGGGCCCGGCCGCGTTCCAGGTCGGACAGCGCACGCACGCTGACCCCGGAGGCCTGCGCGAGGTCGGCCTGGGTGAGCCGGGCCGCGCGGCGATGGCGTAGCAGCAGTTCACCGAAGGTCGGACCCTCCCCCGGCGACCCTATGTCCAGTGTCTCGCTCACCGCCACCCATTAAACCGGCAGAACTGCGGGCGCCGAAACCTGCCGGTGCTTCCGCCTGGTTCCGCCTGTATCGGTACGGTTAGGTGGCCCTATGCCGTACAGCACCGCTACGCGGGAGATCCCCGGCGGCCGGCCCGCCGCCCGCCTGCACGCCGTCCCGGCGGCCGACCGCGCGGTGGTCCGCGTCGCGGTGCTGGCCGACGACGTGTTCCTGCGCGCCGGCCTGCTCAGCGAGATCCAGGGCAAACCCGGCATCCACGTCGTCAACGGCACGCCCGCCTCGGCGGACGTCGTGGTCGCGATGACCGAGTCGGTGGCCGGTCTGCCGGAGCTGGTGGCCGACGCCCCGACGAACGCGCGGCTGGTCCTGATCACCGACGCGCCCCGCCCGGCGGAACTGTGGACCGCGATCGAGAACGGCCTGGTGGTGCTGCTCCCGCGCGCGGAGGTCACGACGGCCCGCCTGCTGCGCGCGATCGCCGACGCGCACCAGGGCCACGGCCACCTGCCTGCCGAACAGCTGGGCCAGGTGCTGCACGGGCTGGCCCGCCTGCAGCGCGAGGTGCTGGCGCCGCGCGAGCTGATGCTGAACGGGCTGTCCCGCCGCGAGACCGAGGTGCTGCGCCGCCTCGCCGACGGCCAGGACACCGCCGAGATCGCCGCGGAGATGTCCTATTCGGAGCGCACCGTCAAGAACATCCTGCACAGCCTCACCAGCAGGCTTGGGCTGCGCAACCGCACGCACGCCGTGTCCTACGCGCTGCGCAACGGGCTCATCTGAGCGGCGCTCGAATTCCCGGTGAGTGGCGGACACGCCGAGGCGAGGCGGCGCCTCGGCGTGTCCGCTGGTCCCGGGCCAGGCGATGGCCGGCCCGGGAGTTCGGGGTCAGGCCACGGACGTGACGGGCCAGCGGTCTCCGGTGAAGTCGCGCAGCTCGGCCGCTTCTGGCGTGCCCAGTTCGTCGAACAGGGCGTAGGCGCGGCGCCAGTAGTCCTGCGCCAGGCCGGCTCGCGCGGCGCAGCGGTGCAGTTCGGCCAGTTCGTTGAGCGCCCGCGCCTGCTGGTATCGCTCGCCCCGGTTGATCGCCGCACGCAGCCCGGCCTCGACCAGGTCCGCGGCGGTGAGCAGGTCGCCGATGTCGCGGTGCACGCCGCCGAAGTCGATGAGCACTTCGCTCTCGGTCGCCGGGCCGCTGACCGTGCGGACGATCCGCAGCGCCTCGTTGAGGTTGCCGAGCGCGTCGTCGAACCGGCCGGTCTGCCGGTAGGTGTTGCCCAGGCGGTGCCGCGCGTAGGCGATCCGCGGTTCCAGGCCGTGCGCCTCGGCGAGGTCGGCGGCCTCTTTCAGGTGCTCGATCGCCTCGCGGTGCCTGCCCAGCCGCCGCCACGCGTCGCCGAGGTCGGCCAGCGCGCCGCTCTCCCCGTCCGGGTCGCCCGCCTGCCTGGACAGCACCAGCGCGTGCCGGTACTGGTCGACGGCCTCGTCGAGCCGGCCGAGCGTGGCCAGCGTGGCGCCGAGGTTCGCGGCGACAGCGCTTTCCAGCCGGGGGTCCCCGGCGCAGCGGACGCCCGCCGTGCGGAACAGCCGCAGCGCCTCGGGGAACTCGCCGACGCGGTGGCAGAGCACGGCCAGCGCGGTCAGCGAAGTGGCTTCCAGTTCGCGCTCGCCGTTCGCGCGGTGCAGGTCGATCGCGCGCAGGAACTGCTCGCGCGCGTCGGCGGCGCGGCCGTGGTGCAGGTACGCGGCCGCCAGGTCGGAGCGGGTGTGCGCCTCGCCGACGCGGTCCTGCGCCGCGGTCGCGGCCGCCAGCGCGGCCTCGTGCGTGTGCACCCAGTCGTGGTCGTGGCTGTAGCCGTAGAGGTACAGGTACGCGCGCAGGCAGCGGGTCAGCTGCCAGGCGTGCGTCGGCCAGCCCTGTTCGGCGGCCAGGCTGACGGCGGCGATCAGGCACGGCCGCTCGGCCTCCAGCCACCGCTTCGCCGCCTCGCGGTCGGGCAGCACCGGGCCGTGGGCGGGCGCGGCCCCGGTGAGCGGGAGGTGCTTGGCCGGGTAGATCAGCTGCGTCGCGCGGGCCGCGGTGTGCAGGTAGAAGTCGAGCACGCGGGTGATCGCGGCGCGCCGGGCCGGCTCCGGCTCGTTGTCGCGGGCGAGGCCGCGCGCGTACTCGGCGAGCAGGTTGTGCAGCCGGTACCGGTCGCGGGTGACGACGGTGACCAGGTTCTCGTCCACGAGGCGGTCGAGCAGCCACCTCGCCCGCGACGGGGTGAGCCCGGCGAGCGCGCCGACCGACTCGGGCGTGAAGTCCGCGCCGGGGTGCAGGCCCAGCAGGCGGAACAGGCGCTGTTCCTCGGCCGCCAAGGCCTGGTAGGACAGTTCGAACACCGCCCGCAGCCGTCGGCTGCCCGCGGCCAGTTCGTCGATGCGGTCACCGGTCTCGGCCAAGCGGGCGGCGAGGTCGGCGACTGTCCATGTCGGACGGGACTGGAGGCGGCGGGCGGCGAGTGCGACGGCCATCGGCAGCCAGCCGCACAGTTCGCCGACGCGGCGGGCGGCGTCGGGTTCGCTCTCCACCCGCTTGGCTCCGACGACGCGGACGAGCAGTTCGCGGGCCTCGGCCGGGGTGAAGACGTCCAGCGGCAGGGTGCGGGCGCCGTCGAGGGCGAGCGCGCGGCGGCTGGTGACCAGGACGAGGTTGGTCGGCCCGGCGGGCAGCAGCGGCAGGATCTGGTCCTCGCTGGCCGCGTTGTCCAGCAGCACCAGCACATCCCGGCCGTAGACGCGGTCGCGGTAGAGGGAGGCGCGCTCGTCGAGGCTCGGCGGGATCTGGTCGCCGGGGACGCCGAGCAGGCGCAGGAACGACGCGAGCACCGCGGCCGGGTCGGCCGGCGGCTGGTCGGAGTGGCCGCGCAGGTCGACGTAGAGCTGGCAGTCGCCGTAGCGGCCCTCGGCGAGCAGCTGGTGGGCGACGTGCACGGCGAGGCGGGTCTTGCCGACGCCGGCCATGCCTTCGATGAGCGCGATGCCGACCGCGGTGCCGCCGTCGATCGCGCGGAGCCCGTCACGCAGGGTGGTCAGCTCGGCTTCGCGGCCGCTGAAGTCGGCGGTGTCGAGCGGCAGCTGGCGGTGGGCGCTGACCGGGGCGAACTCCGGCCGCGCGACCTCCTGGCGCAGGACGCGCTGGTAGGCGGTGGCCAGTTCCGGCCCGGGGTCCGCGCCGAGTTCGGTCGCGAGGCGGCGGCGCAGGGTGTCGAACACGTCGAGCGCGGCGGCCTGCTGCCCGCTGCCGGCGAGGGCGA
The DNA here is from genome assembly GCF_040614195.1 of Amycolatopsis sp. NPDC006125. Taxonomy (NCBI): domain Bacteria; kingdom Bacillati; phylum Actinomycetota; class Actinomycetes; order Pseudonocardiales; family Pseudonocardiaceae; genus Amycolatopsis; species Amycolatopsis sp. NPDC006125. Next base: position 83,000 of record NZ_JBEXTZ010000014.1, on the reverse strand, counting down.
TCATCAGGCGCGCGTGGACGGCCTCGTGCAGCGGATCGGCCTCCGCGACGCGCTGCAGGAGCGGCAGAACCTCCTGGTAGCGCCCCAGATCCGAGGCGGCGCCCGCGTACTCCACGACGACGGCCCGGTACTCGCGCACGAGCGCGACGACGATCGGGTGGGAGTCCAGGGCGCTCAGCCCTTCGAGCGGTTCGCCCCGCCAGAGGCCGACGGCTTCGGCGAAGAGACCGCACGCTTCGGCGAGTTCGCCCTCCTCGCGGACGTGCCGTGCGCGGGCGACGAGCTGGCGGAAGAGGAGCAGGTCGTGCTGGCCCTCGGCGACCTTGAGCTGGTAGCCGCCGCGCGCGGAGACGATGAAGCCGCTCTCCGGGTCGCCCTGGAGGCGGCGGCGCAGGCGGGAGATGCGGGACTGGAGGAGGTCGACGGTGCCGTGGTCGGGCTGGTCGCCCCAGACGGCTTCGACGAGCGCGTCCCGGCCGACGGGGGCGTTCGGGGACAGCGCGAGGAGCGCGAGGAGGGTCCGCTGGGTTTCCGAGCCCGGGTCGACTGGTTCGCCGTCCGCGATGACCCGCAGCGGCCCGAGGACCTCGACCCGCAGACCGCCGCCGGTGGCCTGCTCGCTGCCCGCCTCGCGGAGCAGTTCGCCCAGCTCCACACGGGACAGACCGAGCACATCGCCCAGCTTGCGCAGAGTGGACACGCGCGGCCGGGTGACACGTCCCTGCTCGACGTCACGCAGGCCCGCCACGCTGAGCCCCGCCAGGTCGGCGACCTCACGCTGGGTGAGGCCCGCGCGCCGGCGGAAGCCCTGGACCAGCGCGCCCAAGCGGCTCCGCGAACCGTCGCTCATTCGTTCACCGCCCCGATCTCGTCGTTCGCAGCCTGGGACGCACTGGTGCGCCAAGCCGTTCCCGCGTTACTCCGACAGAGTTACAAACTCCGCTTCGAAAATGCTTCGAAGGGGTGTGGCGGTTGCGTTGGTTGCTTGGGGTTAACGCAGGTGTTGCCTGGTGGGTGCGGGTGGTGAGGGGTGGTTGCGGAGGGTGATCATGTGTTGGGGCGGGGTTGGTTTGTCTGGGTCGGGGTGGGTGGGGTGGCTCGCGCGGCGATGAACGGACCATTCATCACTTCCCGGCATGGTTGGCCCAACCACCAACCCACGAGGTCGCCACCCACGCGCCGATGAACGGACCGTTCATCCCTTCCCGGCATCAGCGCACCCGGAAGCGCTCCACGAGAGGTCCACTCGCGCAGCGATGAAGGGACCATCCACGCCTTCCCGGCGGGCCTTCCCGGCGGGCCTTCCCGGCGCGAGTGGCTTCCTCACCGACGCACGAAAGAGCCACTCGCGCGGCGATGAACGGACCGTTCATCCTTCCCGGCATCAGCGATACCCCCAACGCCCCATGAAAGTGGCACTCGCGTAGCGATGAAGGGACCGGTCATGCCTGCGCGGCGCCCCGCGCGCGACGGTTGGTCCACTCACCACCTGCGCGCGACGGTTGGTCTACTCACCACCTGCGCGGCAGTTGTCCACTCACCACGGAACCGGCCAGCTCAGCCACCGAACCGGCCACCGCGGCCAGCTCAGCCACCGAACCAGCTACCGCGGCCAGCCCACCCCGAACCAGTCAGCGCAGCCAGCCCACCCCGAACCAGCCACCACAGCCAGCCCACCCCGAACCAGCCACCACAGCCAGCCCACCCCGAACCAGCCACCACAGCAGCCCACCCCGAACCAGCCACCACAGCAGCTCACCCCGAACCAGCCACCGCAGCGGCTACGCCGACCACTCCGAAACCCCACCCAGCTTCGCGCGGATCTCGCCCCCGTCGGGCGACCCCAGCTCCTCCAGCAACTCCAGCGCCGCCCGCCAAGCACGTTGAGCCGCGGCCGAATCACCTCGCGCCAGGTGTGCGTCGCCGAGGCGGTTCAGCGTTCGGCTTTCGTAGTAGCGGCTTCCGTGGCGGCGATACAGACCCACGGCGGTCTCGTAGCAGCGCACCGCCTCGTCCAGGTTTCCCAGCGACTGCTGCGCGTACCCGACGCTGTCCCACGCGTTCGCCTCACCGACCAGGTTCCCCAGCTCGGCCTGCACCGCGATCGACTCCTTGCAGTGCGCCAGCGCCTGCTCGTAATCCCCCAGCCGAGCACAGCTCCAGCCCATGTTGTTCAGCGCACTGGCGGCCCCGTACCGGTTCCCCGCCGCCTGGAACAACTCCAGCGCCCGCCGCGCGTGGTGGAACTCCTCGGCGTAATCCCCGAGCCGATCGCACACCCACGTGAGCCCCTGCCGCACATCGGCCTGGTACCCGAGGTCCCCCAGCTCCTCGAACAGGTCCAGCGCCCGATCGAGCTGCGCCCGCGCCTCCTCGTCCCGCCCCAGCGCCGTCAGGATGACCGCGAGCCCCCGGTGGCTGTGCGCCAGCGCGACCGGATCCCCCAGCCGCGCGGCCGCCTCCAGCGCCACCTCGTACGTCCGCGGCTCCCCCAGCCAGTGCCTGCCCTGCCGCACGAACGTGTGGCTCAACGCGCACGCCAGCTGCCACGCGTGCGTGTCGAACCCGGTCGCCGCCGCGCGGTCGATCGCCGCCACCAGCACCGGGTGCTCCGCCGCGAACCAGGCGCCGGCGTCCGCGGGCGGCTCCACCACCACACCCGCCGACGGCGGCTCCAGCGCCAGCGGCTCCCGTTGCGGGCTCAGCGCCGCCGCGCCCGCGTGCGCCGTTTGCACGTAGTGGTCGAACATCCGCCGCACCGCCGCGGTCCGCTCCGCCTCCGCGTCCTCCTCCTGCGTCAGCTCGATCGCGTACGCCCGCAGCAAGTCGTGGAACGCGTACCGCCCCGGCGCGCGCTCGGCGACCAGGTGCGCGCGCGTCAACTCGGCCAGCAGCGGCCGCACCCGGGACACCCCGAGCAGACTCGCCGCCGCCGCGACGGTCACGTGCGGCCCCGGGTGCAGGCCGAGGAACCGGAACAACCGGGCCGCCTCCGCGCTGATCGCGTGGTACGACCACGAGAACACCGCCCGCACATCGGAACTCGCGTCATCACCCTCGAAAGCGTCCAGCCCACCGCGCGCGGCGCACAGCTCGGCGGCCAGCTCCCCCAGCGTGAACCCCGGGTTCGTCGCCGCCCGCGCGGCCACGATCGCCAGCGCCAGCGGCAACCGCGCGCACAACGTGTTGATCGAGGCGACCGCCTCCGGCTCCGCCGCCACCCGGTCCGCCCCCAGCCGCCGCGCCAGCAGTTCTCGGGCCTCCGCGTCGGACAGCAGGTCCAGGCTCACCGGCGCCGCGCCCTCGACCGCGACCAGCCCGGCCAGCTGGTTCCGGCTCGTCACGAGCGTGAAACTGCCGGGCGCGCCGGGCAGCAGCGGGCGCACCTGCTCGGCGTCGCGCGCGTTGTCCAGCACCACCAGCACCCGCTTGTCCGCCAGCAGACTGCGGTACAGGCTGACCTGCGCCTCCACGCTCACCGGGATCCGTTGCGCCGGAACGGCGAGCGCGTCGAGGAACCGCCGCACCGCCTCCGCCGGGCTCATCGCGCACGCGCCGGGATCGAAGCCACGCAGGTTGACGTAGAGCTGCCCGTCCGGGAACCGCTCCCGCACCCGGTGCGCCCAGTGCACCGCGAACGCCGACTTGCCGACACCGGCGCCACCGCTGACCACCGCCACCGACACCGACGGCCGGTCCCCGCTGCCGTCCAGCGGCAGCAACGCGTCCAGCCGCGCGAGGTCACGCATCCGCCCGGCGAACTGCGGCACGTCACCGGGCAGCTGCCGCGGCACCGGCCCCTCCTCGGGCTCGTCGCGCAACAGCCGCACCTGCGTGTCCCGCAGCAGCGGGCCCGGCTCGACGCCGAGTTCGTCGATGAGCCGCGACCGGACCGCGGTGTAGACCTCCAGCGCCTCGGGCGTGCGGCCGCAGCGGTGCAACGCGAGCATCAGCAGGGCCTGCAGGCGTTCGCGGAACGGGTTGTCCTCGGCCTCCTGCCGCAGCTCGGTGACCACCGAGCGGTGCCGCCCCGCGGCGAGTTCGGCGTCGAAGTAGTCCTCCAGCGCGCTCAGCCGCTTCTCCGCGAGCGGCGGGCCCTCCCGGTCGAGCAGCGACTGGGTGACCCCGCCCAGCGCCGGCCCATGCCACAGGTCCAGCGCCACGCGCAGCCGCCGGGCCGCGTCGGCGACGCGACCGGCGTCGAGGTCCGCGCGCGCCCTGTCGACGGCCTCGTCGAACTCGTGCAGGTCCAGCTCACCCGGCCCGACCTGGATCACGTACCCCGGCGCGCGCCTGCTGATCACGTCGGCGCCGATCAGCTTGCGCAGCTCGGAGACGTACACCTGCACCTGACCACGCACCGTCGCCGGCGGCGCGGCGCCCCAGACCAGGGCGAACAGCTGCTCGTCCGGCACCACGCGCCCGGCGTTGAGCAGCAGCGCCGCGAGCACCGAGCGCTGCTTCGGCCCGCCCAGCCGCACCGGCCCGTCCGGCCCCGACACCTCGATCGGGCCCAGCAGCCGGTACCGCACCGGGCGGGACGGGTTCGCGGACACGGTGGGCACCTTTCCGTGGACAGGGTGGAACGGACACGGGAAAAGCAAGCAGAACCGGGGTACCTGGCGCTAGTCCCCGCCCCCACCGGGCGACAGCGCCCCGGCGACTACCTCGACCAGGTCGAACACGCCCTCGCCGGTGAGGATCAGCTCGGTTTCCGCGCCCGGGTTGAAGCACAACACGTGCGACTCGTCCGGCCACTGCGCCAGGACACCGAGGAAGGGCACGGTGGCGTAGGGCTGCCCGGGCGCCAGACGGTCGAGCATCGCGGTGGACGAGAAGAGCGCGACGACCGGGAAGTCCCCGCTCCCCGCGGTGCGCCAGGGCAGGTCCTCATCGGAGTCCTGGACGGGCCGGGTCGTCGCGACGACCACCTGACCGTTCACCAGTGCCTCCAGGTATGCGTTCTCGTCCTGCCCGCCGACCGCGGCGACCAGGGCGGTTTCCAGTGCGTTCGACGGAGCCGGCACCGGTCCCGGTTCCCGTCCCGCGCCGAATTCCTCCAGCACGAGCTCACGCACCCGGCGGCGCATCTCTTCGAACGCGGCCTCTTCCGCGTCGGCCGCGGCCACCAGTTGCTCGCGTCCCTCCGCGAGTGCGATCAGCGCGTCCGGGGCCAGCACCGCGCCGATCGGCAGGCCGGGGTTGATCGCCAGCTGCAGCGAGCTGCCCGGCTGCCAGCTCCCCCTGATCTCCGCGAACGTGGTCTGGACGTGCTCCTGCGCGAAGGGCCCCAGTACCGCCGCCATCGACCGGGGCGAGGTGAAGACCAGGACGTGCTCGCGCTCCAGCGGCAGCAGGCCGACGAGCTCCTCCCACTCCGGGGTGCCGCGCGCCGGCAGCACGGGCAGGTACACGGGCGCGGCCAGCAGGAGCTGCGCGTAGCGCCGGCCGTCCCCGTCTGCGAGCGCGGCCTGCAGTGCGTGCTCGATTTCATTGTCCGGCTGCCACACAGGTTCCACGCGTGCTTGCCTCTCTGGGGTACCTTTTGTCCTGCAAACCCTAGTCGGCCGAACCACGGAAGCCATGCCACGCACCCTCTTCGTCGCCCCGGACCAGCGCGGCGCCCTGCCCACCATCCGCGACGCGCTCGAAGCGGCCGACGACGGCGCGGTCATCTCGATCGCTCCCGGTGAGTACCCCGAGCCGATCTCGATCACACGCCAGCACGTGACGCTGTCGGCGCGCGAGCCGGGCAGCGTCACCATCAGCTCGCCGTTTCCCGACCAGCCGGTCGTGTCCGTGACCGACAGCCGGGTCGACCTGATCGGGCTGAAGCTGACCTCCGAGGAGCACGCCGCCATCCGCGTGCGCGGCGGCCAGGTGAAGATCGTCGAATGCACGGCGACGGCCCGGTTCGCGCCGGGCATCGACGTCGCGGCCGCCGACCGCATCGAGATCCGCAACAGCCACGTCACCGGCTCCCAGTACGGGATCGTCATCGAAGAGTCGGACGGGGTGATCGACCGCTGCGAGATCCGTGAAATCGCCGACGACGGCGTGATCCTGCGACTCGGCGCGCGGGTGAAGGTCCAGCACACCACGATCGCCGGGTGCGGGTTCCGCGGCGTGTACATGTACCAGGCAGGCGACTCGAGCCTGGACCGCTGCGACGTCTCGCAGACCGGCGACGCCGGGGTCGCGGTGGCCGACCAGAGCTCGCCAACGATCAGCACGTGCTGGGTGCACGACACGCAGGGCGTCGGGATCAGCGTCGGGCGCGGCTGCGGCGGCGTGATCGAGGACTGCCGCGTGGAGAACACCGCCGTGCCGGGCATCCACCTCGCCGACGGCGCGCGCACCGAGGTCCGCGAGGGCGATCCGGCGCGCGGCAAGGTCCCGGTCGGCGCGGTCGCGACCACGGGCAACCACCAGGACCTGGAGACCGTCGACAAACTGCTCGGCGAGCTCGACGGCATGATCGGCCTGGCGAGCGTCAAGGCCGAGGTGCGCGGGCTGATCGACGAGATCCAGGTCAACGAGTGGCGCCGCAGCGAGGGGTTGTCCGTCGGCACGGTCAGCAACCACCTGGTGTTCGCCGGCGCGCCCGGCACCGGTAAGACCACGGTGGCGCGCATCTACGGCCAGCTGCTCAAGGCGCTGGGAATCCTGCCGAACGGGCGGTTCAAGGAAGTTTCGCGGCGCGATCTGGTCGGCCAGTACATCGGTCACACCGCGGAGAAGGCGGCCTCGGCGTTCGAGGAGGCGCGCGGTGGCGTGCTGTTCATCGACGAGGCGTACACGCTGTCCCGCTCCAGCGGCAGCGGCGCCGATTTCGGCCAGGAAGCCATCGACACGCTGGTGAAGCTGATGGAGGACCACCGCGACGAGGTCGCCGTGATCGTCGCGGGCTACACCGACGAGATGGCGAAGTTCATGGACGCCAACCCCGGTCTGGCGTCCCGGTTCAACAAGACGCTGGTCTTCGAGAACTACAGCCCCGAGGAACTTGTCGCGATCAGCTTGCACATGGCCCGCAGCGACGACTACCTGCTCGGCCAGGACCTGGACGTGGCACTGCTGGAGTGGTTCGGGCAGATGGAGCGCGACCAGAACTTCGGCAACGCCCGCGAGGCGCGCAAGCTGCTGGAGCGGATGCGCAAGTCCCAGTCGACGCGGCTGCGTTCGCTGGGTCAGCGCCCGACGAGGGACGACCTGCGGACGTTGTCGCTGGACGACCTGTTGGAGGCCGTGCGCGGCACGGGTTAGCCCAGGTCAGGCTCCCGGTGCGGCGCCGTTGCCGGATAGGCCGTCGGCGGAGCCGCCGGCGGCCGCCGCCTCCGCGATCGCCGACACCAGCTCCGGCACGCTGCTACCGGGCAACGTCAGTTCCATGCTCGTGCCGGGGTTGAAGCACAGCACGTGGTCCTCGCCAGGCCAGTTCAGCAGGACGTCCAAAAAGGACACAGTGGCGCGTGGGCCGCCGCCGGGAGCGACGACGTCGAGCACCTGCTCCGAGCTGAACAGCGGCACCACCGGGGTCTCGTCGTCACCGAGGATCCGCCACGGGAACTCACCGGACTCGATCACCGCCGGGTCCGGGACCGGCTCGGTGGCGGGCAGCACGACGTCGGCGCCGATCAGCGCGAGCAGGAACGCGTCGAAGTCCAGTTCGGACACCGACTCGCGCAGTCGCTCCTCCAGCTCGTTGACCGGCTGCAGCGCCGCGGCGGCCTCGGCGTCGCCGCCCAGCTCCTCCAGCACCAGGCGGCGGACCTCGCCCAGCACCTCGTCGACCATCGCGTTCTGCACGTCTTCGACGGGGACCAGCTCCTGACGCCCCTCGGCCAGGTCCTCCACCTCGCCCAGGACCAGGTACACGCCGATCGGGATGCCCGGGTTCACCACGAGCTGGGCGTGATCGGGGTGGAACTCGCGCAGCCCGCCGATGGTGGTCTCGCGCCAGCTGTCGACCACGCCGCCGAGCGCCCAGTCGAGCGACTCCTCCGAGGTGAACACGATGACGTGGTTGCCCTCGGGCATCGGCAGGCTGATCGGCCACGGGTCCCCCGGCTCCGGGGTGGCCGGCACGTACAGCGGGGCGTCGCGCAGCAGCTGGGCGTAGCGCCGGCTGTCGCTGTCCTGCAGCGCGGCCAGCATGCCGCTCTCGACCTCGTTGGCCGGGCGCCACTGAAAGTCCACTCCAGACACTTCCTTCTGCTCGTCGGTCCGCGGTGCACCACCGGCGTCGGGTCTCACGGTACCGCCGGCTTCGTCGTCGTGATGCTCAGGTCGAACTCCTTGCGAACGTACCCGGCGTAGATGTCGACCGGGCGGTCCGCGGCCGGCATGGCCCGGAGCTCGTCCTCGGTGTACTCGCTCAGGTCGGCCTTGGCCACCTCGGCATTGACGCGGAAGTAACGCAGCCGGCCGCTGTCGAGCTGGGCGCGCATCTCCCTGGCGACGCGGCCCTCGTAGCCGCCGCGCTTCTCCATCGCGTCAAGGATGTTGCGCACGTACTGCGGGTGTCCCTGCTCGTAGCCGCCGTTGACGTTCAGCCCGGCGCTCGGGCCCTTCGCCTCCACGATCACGTAGTCGCCGTTGCCGTCGCGGTAAACGGAGTCGAAGTGGTTGGCGCCCCGGTCCGGGACCTTGACCGGCCGCAGGTCGCCCCGGCCCGACTCCCGGTACTCCTTGCGCAGGTCGCGCACCGCGTGCTCGGCCGCGATGTCGCCGAGCTTGTTGTTCCAGTGGTTGCTCGACAGGTCGTTGAACCCGGCCTGGTCGAACTTGTCCAGCGGCGTGGTGAACCGGCTGTCCGGCCGGTGCGTGCCCTTGATCGCGTCGTTCGCCTCGGCCAGGTACTCCTGGAGGTTGGGCCGCCCGGCCGCGAGCAGGTCCGCTTCCGCGCGCCGCGCGGGCGGCAACGTGTCGCGGCGGCCGACCTTGCGGCTGCCCTCGATGGTTTCCGACTTCACCGGCGGCGCCTCGGTGTCGTGCACGACGAACCTGCCGTCGGCGAGACGTCGCAGCACCGGGACCTCCACCCCGCGGTACTTGACGGAGGTGCTCAGGCGCGGGAAGACGCCGTCGGCGCCCATCTGCCGCCAGTAGGTGCGGAGGAACTCCGCCGCCTTGTCGCGGTCCGCGCCGTTGACGATGCTCAGGATTTCCTGGTGGACCTGCGCCTTGCCCGGAGCGGGAACACCGGCGGAATCCGCCCCGCGCAGGTTTTCGTCGAAGCGGTTCCACACCGCCCAGTCCTCGCCGCGGCGGCGCGTGCGTGGCGCGACCGGGTTGATGCCCGGGTCGGCGTTGGCCGGCACCGGCGGAACGGACTGCGCCTCGCCCGGAACCGGCGGTGGCGCCTCTCCGGGCAGCGGCGGAACCCCGTGCACCAGTGGCGCGCCGAGCTCGAGCATCCGGGCGAACACTCCGATGGTGGGCCGGACGGTCAGGTCCGGGATGTCCAGCCGGATCTCGCCGTCTTCCCACACCGGCGTGGCCGCCACATACACCCCGTGCTTGACCTGCGGCATCGTCGCCATCAGCGGCATCCTGGCGTCGGCGAGCGCCGGGAGCAGGTTCTCCAGCGCGGCGACGGTGGCGCCGAGGGCGGGCAGGTGGGACTGGGTCATCTCCAGGCCCGACACGGCCCCAAGCACCCGCTGCACGTGGTCGGCGTTGCCGAAGCGCGGCGCGGCCATCAGACCCTGGTGGATGAGCGCGTTCTCCACGGCCAGCATCCACCGGGGAGCGGACGGCGACGGCGGGATCTGGAACTCGTTCGGCACGGCCAGCTCGCGCACTCCGTCGGGGAGGTGCAACCGGACGAGGTGATCACCGGTGCTGGGCATCTCCGTCACCAGGCGCTGCCGGATGATCTCCGGCCGCGCTCCGGCCAGTGCCCGCAGCACCTGGTAAGCCACACCGGTGCGGCTCCCCTCGGCCTCGAGCCGGCGTGGGTCGAGCGTCTCCATGAACGGCCGTTCGTCGCGACGCCACGGCCAGTGCGGCTGTTCCGCGCTCCGGATCATCGGCCGGTACACCAGCGGATACGGATTGGCCGGGTGGCGCGGGTCCTGACGCGAGAGAACGGAGTCGAGCAGCTCGCCGAACGCCCGGTGCACGAGCACCATGCCGCTCTTGTCCGGCATGTAGTAGAACTCGTGGTCCGCCAGCAGCGCGAGGGCTTCGCCGTTGTCCTGGTTGGCCGCGGTGTAGCCGGCCCGGGCAGCGGCCTGGTCCTGAGCCAGCCGCACGGCGGGGTCCGCGACGCTGCTCCGCTCGGCGGACGGAATCCGTCCCCGCGCAGCCGGCTGGTAGCGCCGCAAATCGACCGCCTGGCCGACGGGCCGGCGCAGGTGATGTTTCCGGACGAGCTCGGCGAGCACGGGAGTCTGTTTCGCGAACGCCCGCACCGCGTCGTCCGGCAGCTCCAGCGGCGTCCCTTCGGCCCCGGCGGACAGATCACGCGGCGCGGCGTACCGCGCGGCGCCGGGGGAGAGCTCGTCCGGGAGTAGCGCCCCCAGACCACGCTCCCACTCCGCCGCCAGCGCCTCCTCGACAGCCTGCTCCGCGGGAACGTCCGGGTTCGCGTCGACGGCGCGGGCGCGGAAGGTCTCCAGGCCGCGCCGCAGCAGGGCCTGATCGCCGCTGACCGCGTGGAACCAGGCGACCAGCTGACGCCGGGCCCGCGGATCGGTCAAGGTCCGGTGGACCTCGCCCAGCTCGCCCAGCTGCTCGGGCTGGACCTCGGACGTGGCCAGCCCGACCGCCCGGGTGACCCACTCCGCGAGCTCGTGGTCCTGCGCCGCGCGGACGTACTCGGCGGTCGGGGGGAGCTGGCTGATCGGGCTCCGCTGCGTGCCGCGCAGCGGCACCGGCTTGCCGTCGCCGTCGATCGCCAGCACGTCGGTTCCGTACTGCGTCGGATAGTCAGGGCGGCGTGTCATGCGCTCCTGGGGCAGCAGCTGCCTGGGCCGGATCCGCGGGCCGATCCCGTACTTCGCGTATATCTCAACGGTCGCCACGGCGGACTGTGCGGCGTTCGCGATGCGTGTGGCGCGTTCGCGGGTCCGGTCGGCGACCTCCCGGATCGTGGGCGGCCGCAGCGACACGCGCTTGCCGCTGATCACCTCGTCCGTCAGCCAGTACAGCGTGCCGTCGTGGTTGATCACGACGACCCCGGCGTGCGGCCCGTGCGGATCCTCGGTGAGCCGGTGCAGCATCACGGCGATCGCCCCGGGCTTGTCCCGGAGGGCGAACTCGATCGCGCTCGGCGCGTCGACGCCCGGATCCTGGCCGGGATAGGTGCGGAACCGCGCGCCGGTGACCTGTTCCACCCGGCCCGCGGCGCCCAGCTCGGAGCCGAACGGCTCGCCGTCGCGGATGCCCTGGAAGGCGACCATCGCGGGGAGCTTGGGGACGCCGAGGTGGTAGATCGACCGGGCGGCGAGGAACGCCTCGAACGCCGAAATCCCCGGCCGCCACAACAGGTGGGCCCACTTCTTCGGGTGCACCTTCTTCAGGAACGCGCCGGTCGCGTCGCTGATAGTGTCCGCAACCTTCTCGAGGGCGCGGGCGATCACCGGCCGCAGCCCGCCCGGCTCGTCGTAGGGTGCGTCGACCTCGGCGCTGGTGTCCGCGGCGCCGTGCGTGGAGTTCAGCAGGGCGAGCAGATCTGGCCGTACCTCGCCGAGGCGGAGCAGCTGGGCGGGGGTCAGCTTCTCGGCGTCGATCAGTTTCAGGACGTGATAGATCCACTCCTCGTCGGACATCTTGCTCGCCGGGTACCGGATCGGTGTCGCGGTTACCACGCCGGTGGGCAGGACCCCGAGCTCGCGTTCCCACATCCTGGTGAGCAGCTCGGCGACGGGGATTCCCTGCGACCGGGCGGTGTTCTGCAGGCTCCGCACCGCCATCGCGAACGCGGCCGGGTCGCCGGTCGTGTGCGCGAGGGCCCGCAGCTGCAGCCGGGCAGGCCGGTCGTCGACCAGCGAATTGTAGAGAGCGGCGACCTCGGGCGGGAACGACGTGGGGTGGGCCGCGACATCGTCGTTGATCATCTCGAGGACGTGGATCTGCTCGGCCAGGCTCTTCCAGGCGCCGCGATCGGCCTGGGGGATCGCCTCCAGGTAGCTCCGGGTGGGCGGACGGGAGCTGAGCTCGGACAGCTCCAGGCCGTTGATCGGCACGGCGGCGGCCACCGCCGCGGACCTGCTCGGTCCGCCGTGAACGATGACGTCGAGGGCGTACACGCCGTCCTCGTGCCGGTACAACGGTTCGGACGCGGACCTGCCGTGCGCGGGGTCGAGGAACACCGGTGATTGTCCGTCGCGGGCGGCGATGGCAGTGACGTGCGGTTCGGCGCCTGCCCGGTGCACCACGACGTAGGCGAACGCGTTGCCGCTGGTGCGCGCCAGGGCGTTCACGACTGTCTGGTAGGCGGCGTCGATCGCCTCGGCCCGCTGAGCCGGATCCAACCGACGCACGTCGACCAGGCGCTGGAACCGTCCACCACGGTCCTCGATGCGGCCGACCGGCTCGCTGCCCAGCGGCTTGCCGGGGTCGCCGTCGGCGAACCCGTCGAACGTCCGCCGCGCCGCGACGTCGATGTCGAGGCCGATCCAGTAGTCGTGGAGCACCATCGCGGCGTCGGCGTGCGCCAGCGGCCCGGCCGGATCGGCCGGCCACGGCGCGAGCAGCCGCACCGCACGTGCCAGGTCGTCCGCGGTGCGCTCGCCGTCCTCGCTCAGCACCGCCTGCGCCATCGCCAGCCGCGAGCCGGGCGAGGGCACCAGGCCACCGCGCTCACCGAGCACCCGCGACGCACGCGCCGGCGGGAACGGCGATTCGCGCGTGATTGCGCGGACCTCGCCGCGGACGACGTTGTGCGCCGCCCACTCCGGCTCCGGAAGGCTGCGCTGCTCCTCCGTCGTCAGCCGGCGCAGCTCCTCGCGGGTGGCGAGGTCGAGGAGGTCCTCCTGCTCGGCGAGCAGAGCGCGGGTCAGCGGCTGCAAGTGCGCCTGGGCGATGGCGTCGAAATCCCGGCCCTCGGGCAGCGCGATCACGATGTCCCCGGCCTGCTCGGCCAGATCGCCCCTCACTGCCCCGTCCCCGTGCTCGGCGACGGCCTCGGCCTGCTGGAGCGCGAGCACGTCCAGGGTGAGGAGCCGTCCGGCCAGCGGGGCGTCGACGGCCGTCGCCTCGTCCGGGCCGCGCAACCTGCCGCGACGCAGCCGCTCGAGCCGGGTCTCGTGGCGCAGTTCGTGCCGCGCCTCGCCGAGCGGGCCGGCGAGCTCCAGCATGGCCTGATCCCGCCTGGTGCCGGGGTCCAGCTCGAGCCGGATGGTGGCGGACGGCCCGGCGGGACTTCCGGCGAACGCCGGCATCAGACGTGGACCGCGCCGGGTCCTGGCGTCGCTGTAGTCCACCACGATCGGCACGCCCGACAGGTGGGCTTGCAGCTCCCCGTCCGTCCGGGACAGGTGCAACTCGGGCAGCAGCCGCGCGAGAGCGGTCAGTGCGAGGTGGAGCTGCTCGCGGTCGTGCCGGACTCGTTGCTCAACATCGTCCCCACGGCCGGCGCCGGTTCCCCCGTCCGTCGCAGCAGCACCGTCGTCCACCCGTTGCGGCGCGCCAGCGGTGTCGGGAACTCCACGGACAGAACCGTCCAGACGCGACCAGTCGCCGAGTCGGTCAGCGTCAGCCCCGGTTCGATCGGCTCCCCGTCCTCCGGCCCCAGTAGCCGGATCCCCGGGAACGCCGCCAGATCGTCCACCTTGGTCACCTGCAGCGTCGTCATCGCCGTCTCCTTCCCCGTTCTGGTGCCCCTCCGCTGCCGATGACCCGGCCTCGCGCACGTGCCGGTCGAGGTCGGACCACCGCCAGCCCTCCTCCAGCTGCTCGGCGCTGACACCGTGCCGCGCGAACACCTCGGCCGCCGGCGTGCCGTCCTCGAGGACTTCGCGCAGCTGCGCCACCGTCTGCGGCTCGTGCCAGCCCGCCTCCTCGGCGAACTCCAGCAGGTCGAGCACCTGGCGCCGGCTGTACTCGGCCATCCGCTGCGCGAGGTAGTGCGCGAGCTGGTCGCGGTCCGCCGACATCACCACGCCGTCGTAGGCGTAGCCGCGGCGGAACAGGTCGAGTGCGATGAAATCCCCGCGCCCGAACCACTTGTTCACCAGCTGGTTCGCCCAGCTGGACAGGCCGCCCGCCAGCACGTGCAGGGCGAAGTTGCGCGGCCTCGGGTCCGGGCGCATCCCTTCGGTGGTGCCGCGGCTGATCGCGCTGCCGAGGTTGCCCGGTCCCAGCTCGTTGACCAGCAGCGCACGCCCGCTCGGCATGCCGAACGCGCCGCGGTGGAACACCTCGGTGATCCGGGAGATCAGGTCCAGCGCGGCGTCCACGTCCTCGCCGATGACGACGAAGCTCGAGTCGACGGAGTTGCGGATCACGCGCGTCGCGCCGCCGGGCTCGCCGGGCACGAACTGGAACAACAGGTGCTGCCGGTGCGCGCCGCGCAGCTTGGCGAACAGCTCCTTGGGGCCCGGCCGCGACAGCCGGTCGACCTTCAGGAGCAGCTGGTTGTCGCCCCGGTCCTCCGCGTCGGCCAGGTGCCGGACGCGGCGCGTCAGCTCACCGGTCTCGCGCATCCGGCGGATCTCTTCGAGCAACGTCCCGGGCGGGACCGGTTCGGGGCCGCGCCGGTCGAGGATCTCCCGCGCCTTCGCGCCCAGGACCGCGTCGTCGAGGTGGGCGGTGAGCAGTGCCCGGAGGCGGGTTTCCGCCGCCTGCGCCTCGGTGGCGGTCGCCCACGCCACGTCGTCCATCGCCCGCGGCGTGGCACCGGCGCCGGGCATTTCCTTGCGCACCTTGACCGCGAACCGCTCGACGGTGGCGCGGGTGGTCACGAACCTCATGGCGCCGTCCGCGGTCCGCTGGGCGGCCTCCGCGGCCGACTGCCCGGCGGCCGCGGTGTTGCCCTGTTCGAGGCTGACCGCGGCGTTCACCGCGCCACTGCCCGCGGCCTGCCCGAACGCGGCGGCGGCGAGCTGCCTGCTGCTCCTGCGATGCAGGTAGCGCTCGCGCATGAGGAGGTCGTCGATCTGCCGGTGGACCGACCGCGCCAGGTCGTCCGCGGGCAGGGTGCCCGCCCACTGCGCGGGCAGGTACGTGAGGAACTCCCGGACGTCGGTCGCGCCCCGCTTGTAGATGCCGGTGTGGCTCGTCATCGGCGCGGCCGTGGTGGGCAGCTCGTCGGAGACACCGATCGTGATCCGCAGCTCGCCCGGCAGCTTGGGGGTGTGCGGGCGCGGTTTGGCGGTGATGATCACTGTCAGCCCGTCGCCGTCGCGGATCGCCGCGGCGATCTCCTCCTCGGTGAACGCTTCGCCCGCGGCCTTCCGCTTCGCCTGCTCCGCCGCTGCCACCGCCGTCTCTCGGGCGACGCGCTCCGCCGCTGCTGCCTCCGCCCGGGCCGCGGCGAGCTCCGCCTCGCCGGTCTCCTCCGCGGCGGCGACCGCGTTCTTGGCCGCCTCGTGCGCGGCTGCCGCCTTTTCGGCCGCGATCTCCTCCGCGGTCAGGAACCGGACAGCCTTCACCCCGGGGTGGCTCGCGGCACGGAGGACCATCTCCCCGGCCGCCTGCGCGATCAGCGCGGCCGGCTCAGCGGGCGCCAGTGGCCGCGCGGGTTCCGCGGGCAGGTGCGCGTCGATCTCCGCGCGCACGCCCCGGACGATCCCGTGCGCGGCGTCCATCAACCGCAGCGCCGTGTCCGCCGCCTGGATCTTGGCGCCGACGCCGATGATCTCCTGGAACCCCTGCTGTGCCCGGACACCGTCCTCCCATAGCTTGTACGCGAGCATGAGGTCCAGCCAGTTGCGGTGCCGCGCCTTCACGACGCCGCCACGGGCTCCGCCGCTGCCTGCGACCAGCGGTGCGATCAGTTCCGGGCTGCCCGCGGCGAGGTTGAAGGCGGTGGTGATCGCGGCTTCCATCGGCAACGTCGCGAAGTGCTCCTTCGCCAGGGTCGCCAGGCTGGGCTGGATCCACATCTGCTCGCCCTTGACCACGACGTCGACCAGCTGCTCGGACACGGCGGCCCGGATGGCGTCGGGCCCGGCGGAGTAGGTGTTGGGCGAGACGCCGATCCAGTAGCGCTGCTCCAGCGTGGGCACGTGCCCGCCCTTGAGGATCTGGTACGAGCGCTCGAGACCTCCCACCACCAGCGAGACCTTCAGCGTCTCGCCGCTCGGCAGCTCCAGCACGAGCGTGCCGGCGTCCCGGACGGACTGCTTGCCCGCGTCCCGCGCGGCGATCCGCTCGTCCTCCCAGCGCGCCGACCGCATCCGCTCGAACGTCCGCTGCAGATCGGTGCTGTACAGGTAGGTTTCCGGGAATTCGCCCGCCGCCAGCTGCGCCGCGATCTCCGCGCCTGCCTGCCCGACCAGTTCCTGGAACTCGGCGAGTTCCGCGGTGGTCAGCCGGGCGGGCAGCTCGGCCGGGGGCACGTCCGGCATCCGGTTGCCGGTGAGTTCGGCCAGAGGCTGCAGCGCCGTGGCGGCTTCGCGTGCACCCTCGGCGATCGAAGTCGCGGTGGGGCCGATGCCGCCGCGCATGAGGGCCGCGTCCTGGAGCGCGAAGTCCATCAGCGCGTTGATCAGGTTGGCGTACGCGATGTAGTCCGCGACCGGGCCGAGGACGACGGACCAGCCGAGGTAGACCCCGCGGCCGACGAGGAACACGGTGCTGAGCCCCTGGCCGGCCAGCAGGGACGCGAGCGTCCCGGCGGCCACACCCGCACCACCGCCGAGCTGCGCCATGAGCGCGGCGCGGATCTGCACCACGGCGTCGGGCAGCTCCGACCGGTAGGCGGAGACCTGTGCCTCCAGGATCCGGTCCCGGGCGTCGTCGGCTTCACCGCGGGTGGCGTCCGGCCGCACCGCGACGACCGACTGGGCCGCGTGGACCCACCGCACCGGCACCGCCGCCGGCATCGGCAGGTCCACACCCTCGGTGGGATCACCGTGCTCCCGGATGTACTCCTCGAGGTCCTCCGCGGTGGAGATGGTCACCCCGAACCGGTCCTCGATCCAGTCGGCCTTCCTGCGCAACCGGAACTCGGCGGCCAGCGGGTGCGTCCCCGCCTCGATCTCGGCGAGCGAGGGCCCCACGATGGATTGCAGGGTGAACCCGGCGCGGGGCAGCCGGCCGCCCCGCGACTCTTCGGTGCCCGACCACCAGTCGACCTTGTCGACGTTGTGGTAGTACCGCTCGACGGCGGCGAGCCGGTCGGGCGGTTCCTGCTCGTGCACGGGGGTGTACAGCGACGTGACCGGGAACTGGTCGGTCTGCGTCACCGACACGTGATAGATCCGGTCGTCCAGGACGCCCTTGGCGCCCGGGAACCCGAGGCCCTTCTCGCGCAGGCTGGACAGCCAGTGCGCGAACCCAGGCGCGGGGTGCTCCTCCGCGGTGCGCAACTGCGCGAGCAGTTTGAGCATCGCGAAGGCGTCGGTGCTCCGGCCGCGGAAGCGGGGGTGCGTCAGCAGGACGTCCTCGAGGAGGTTGAACCTCGCGTCGCTGCGGCTGATCGCCTTGTTCAGCCCGAGACCGTGGTCCTGGCCCGCCGCGTCACCGCTCACCAGGCGCTTGAGCTCGTCCTCCAGGGTTCGGAGCTCGGCCGCCGCCTGCCGCACCGCCGGGTCGGGGTTGTCCGCGAAGTCGCGAGCCCTCGCGCCGGACAGATCCTGCGCGGTCAGGGACCGCACGATCCGCTGGTGGTGCTCGGCGAGGTCGAACAACCGCTGGACGGCGGCGAGGTCGCGTTCGGACAGTCCCGCCACCGTCAGCTTGCCGCTGGTGCCGACAGGGTCGGGGCGCAGCGCCCGGGGCGCGTCCTGCTCCGGGTCGATGTCCTCGCCGTGCGCGACGAGACGCGGGTGTTCCGCGTACACCCGGTCGAGCGCCTGGTTTTCCCCGGCGAGTTCCGACAGGGCGGCGGCGAACGGGACGTGCAGCTCCTCGGCGCGCTGGAGCTCGCGTTCCAGGCGCGACCGCGCGGCTTCGGCGCGCTGCTCGGCAATGGTCGCCGAGGCGCCGTCCGGCTGCGGCCGGCCGCTCGCCCGCTCCTGCTCGACGACCTGGCTCCACAACGTGTGCTGCGCCAGCGCGACCGCGGCACGTTCCAGTTGCGCCTGGTGGTCGTCCCGGGCGGTTCGGATCTGCTCCAGCAGGCCGGCGAGCCGCCGGTACCGCTCGGTGAGCGCGAGGTCGGCCTCGCTCGCACCGGTCTCGCGCCGCGCCACCAGCTCGGCGAGCTCGCGCGACAACCGCTCGGCGCGCGGACCGATCGCGTCCAGCAGGCCGATCATCGGGGCCGCCAGTTCCTCGGCCCGCTGCATCGCCGCGATCGGGTCGTCCGCCCGTGCGGGAACCGCGGCCAGCGCCGCCCAGCCACGCTGGTGCGCCTCCGCGAGGGTGCGCATCTCCCGCAGCTGCGCCCGCACCGACCGGTCGGCCGCGAAGTCCTCCGACGGCGCGGGACGCCCGCCGTGGAACAGGTACTTCACCGGCTCGCCGTCGCCCGGATCGGGCAGCTGGTCCGGCTCGGCGACCGGCGGCCGCGAGGGGCGGCCGTGCAGGCGGTCCACGGCGGCATCCGCGTGCGCTTCGGCATTGCGCTCGAGCGCGTCGACCAACGGCTTGGTGGGCACGACCCCCGCGCGCAGCTGCGCGGCGTGCGCCAGCTCGTGGGCCAGCACTCGGACCAGCGTCTCGACCGACTCGAACGCCTCCGGCATCAGCCAGATCACCCCGCCGCCCAGGTGCGTCGGCGTGACGCCCTTCTGGCCCTCCTCCCGCATCGTCCGGGCCAGCTCGGCGTCCTGCACCATCCCGATTTCGACACCGGTCGCGTCGAGACCCGCCCGCGCGGCGACCCAGCGAACCGTCTCCGGCGAGACCTCCAGCGGGCCGGACGGCAGCTCCGGCAGCTCGGTGACCGCGGTGGTGCCGCCGGTGTGCTCCTCGATGAGCGCACGCACCGCGGGTTCGCTGAACCGGCGACCGGTGCCCCACAGCTCGTGCGCCTTGTTCAGTTTCGCCGTGAGGTCGGCGACCAGCACGTCCTTGCGCGCGTCGGTGGTCGCCGTGTCGGCGAAGGCCTCCGCGACCCGCGCGGTGTCAACGAGGGCCGACTTGATCCAGGCGTGGTTCTGGTAGCGCGGCAGGTCCTCCTCCCACCCGGCGATGGCCTCGGCGGGCATCAACCGGGTCCAGCGCTCCATCAGCTTCGCGTGCTCGGCGTCGGAGTAGCCCATGTAGTAGAGGTGGTTCGCGAGGTCGGCGACCGGGTCGCCGTACAGCGCCAGTTCCCAGTCCAGCACGGCGATGTCGTTCTCGCGGACGAGGATGTTGCCCCGGTGCAGGTCCATGTGCACCAGGCCGAACCGGCGCCGGGTCAGCTCCTGCCAGCTGTCGCGCACCACCGCGAGCGGATCGTCCGGCACGCCGAACGCGTCCAGCAAGGCGCCGTGCTCGTCGGCAACCTGGTCGTGCACCGTCTCGGTCATGTCGGACAGCCGGCGCGCGAAGCCCGCCGTGTCCCCGCTGGCCGGCCAGCCGGCCGGAAGCATCGGCAGCTCGGCGGCCACGGCGTGGCTGGCCTCGGCGAGCAGCGCCGCGATGCCGTCGAGCAGGTGATCGGGTGCGGCCTCGTCCGTAGCGAGGAGCCGACCGTCTTCGAACGCGTGGACCTGACTGCCGCCGAGCGACTGCCACATGCGAGCGGCGTTCGACACGAACGCGTTCCGGGCGGCCGGGGCCATCGCCTGGTACAGGTCCGCCTCGTGCCAGATCCGGAGGTCCATGTAGGTCGCGTCGGCGGCCGGGACGCGGACGATCACCTTCCCGAACCCGGTCCGGACCATGACGTTGGTGTTGTAGTTCCCCGCGAGGCCGGCGCCGTCCTGGACCTTGGCCATGGCCAGGGCGATGACCGTCTCGCCCCACTTCTCCCGCAACTCCCGGTGCTCGAGGTCGCGGTCGGCCGGGTGCACGCCCTGCTCCCGCATCTCGTCCTCGATCAGCGCCAGCAGCTCAGCAGCTTCGCGCTCGGCGAGCGTGGGCGGCTGGTTGTCGCGCACGTGCTGGTCGAGGTCCGCCCACGTCCAGCCGTCGGGCAGCTGGTCGGCCCGGACGCCGTGGTGCACGAACACCTCGGCGAGCGGGCGCGCGCCCTCGGCGAAGACATCGCGCATGATCTCGATCGTCTTCGGGCTGTAGAAGCCGGCCACCTCCGCGAACTCCAGGAAGTCGAGCTGGCGACGGCGCAGGTGATCGGTGATCTGCCGGGTCGCGTAGTGAGCGAGCTGGTTGCGGTCCTCGCCCATCACGGCGCCGTCGTAGCCGTAGCGCAACCGGTTCTGCTCCAGCGTCAGGAACTCGCCGCGGCGGTTCCAGCCCGCCGACAGGACGTTGAACAGGACCGACACCTTCGCGGTCAGCACCTGCATGGCGGCGTGGAAGAGGTTCGTCGCCGGCCCGATCCACGCGGTGAGCAGCCGGGCGAGGAGGTTCGGGACGTTGCCGGTGGCCAGGTCGCCGTACATCAGGTCGAGCATCCCGGGCACACCCGTGTACCCCAGGTGCGCGGCCTTGACGAGGAGGGCCATCAGCTGGACCGCGGTCTCCGGGTCCTCGCCCTTGATCAGGTAGGCGGAGTCGTAGCTGTTGACCACGAGGTGCGTGGGGGCGCCGGGCACGCCGGCCTGGAACCGGAAGATCAGTTGCTGGCGGTGCGCGCCCTGTGCCTTGGCGCCCAGCTCCCACGGCCCGGGATGGCGGACCTTGTCGATGTAGAGCACGAGTTCGCCGCGGCCCATCCGGCGCGCCATGGCCAGGTGCTCGATGCGGCGGGTGAGCTCGCCGCTCTCGATCATCTCGTCCAGCTTCGAGAGCAGCGACTCGGGCTCCGCGAACTCGGCGTCCCGGCGCGCCAGGATCTCCCGTGCCTTGGCCCCGAACTCGGGGTGGTCGGCGTAGGACGCCAGCACCTCCCGCAGGTTCTCCTCCTCCCGGCGGATTTCGCGGGCCGTCATCCACGCGAGGTCGTCCATCGCCCGCGGGGTCGCGATGAGCGGGCTGACCTCCTTCTGCATCCGGATCGACAGGCGCTCGAACCCGCTGCGGCCGGTGACCATCCGCATGATTCCGTCGAGCGTTTTCTGGATGACGTCGGTGACGGTCTGGCCCGCGGCGGGGATGTTGTCCTGCTGCAGGCTCAGAGCGACGCTCATCCCGCCGCTGCCCGCCGCCTTGCCGCCGGCCGCGCTGCCCAGCTGTCCCATCGACCGCGGGTGCAGGAAGCGCTCCCGCTCGACGAGGTCGTCGGCCTCCCGGTGCAGCCACTCCGTGAGCTCGGCCGCGGGCAGGCGGGTGTCGCCCCTGGACCACTGGGCGGGCAGCAGCACGGTGAACTCGCGGACGTCGGTCCGGCCGCGCTTGTAGAGGCCCGCGCGGGTGACCGCGGGCATGGTCGGCACGGGCAGTTCGGCGCTGACCCCGATCCGGAGCCGGATCTCCGCGGGGATCTTCGGGGTCCGCATCCGGCCCTTCGCCAGCGCGACGAGCGTGAACGACCCGCCACCGGCCTCCAGCGCCTCGGCCTGCTCGAACCTGATTTCCTCGGCCAGCTCCGCCGCGGCCCGCTCGTCCTCGGGCGTTCCGCGGCCGGCCGCGATCGTCTCGGCCAGCTCGATCAGCCGTCGCTCCCGCTCGACCGACACGCGCCTGGCCTCTTCCGCCACCCTGGCCGCCTCCTCGGACGCGGCCTTCGTGGTCTTGACCGCTTCTTCGGCGTCCCGCTGGGCGGCCCGGGCCCGCTCGGCCGCCGCGGTCTTCTCCGCGACCTCATCCGCGGCGGCCTCCTTCACGGCCTTGGCGGCCTTCTCCGCCGCCGCCTTGGCCTTGGCGGCGGCCTCGACGGCGCTCTTGTGCGCGGCGACGGCCTGTTCCGCGCGGACTTCGTCGGCGGTGAGCAGCCGGGCGTCCTCGATTCCCGGCCGGGTGCGGATGCGGTCCCGCATCTGGATGGCGCCCTCGTGGAGCATCCGCCCCGGATCGTCGGGCACGTACTCGGGATCCGCCTGACTGGCGGGCAGGAAGCGGCGGATCTCCGCGCCGAGCTTCCGGTTCAGCTCGGCCGCGGAACCCATGAGCCGCAGGGAATCCTCGGCCATCGCCGTCCGCGCGCCCGTGCCGACCAGCGCCTTGAAGCCCTGGCGTTCCCGGACCGCGTCCTCCCACAGCTTCCGGGCCAGCGCCAGGTACTTGAAGTTCAGGTAGCGCGAGCTCACCATGCCGCCGCGGCCACCGGCGCTGGAGCCGATCGAGGACCCGAGCATGTTCCAGCCGCCCGTCGCGGCGGCGAACCCGGCGGTGATCAGGACCTCCAGGGGGTAGGTCCCGTACAGCTCAGTGATCAGGGACCGCAGCGGCGGCTGGAGCCACAGCTGTCCCGCCTTGATGACCACGTCGACCAGCTGCTCGGAGACCGCCGCGCGGATCGCGGCGTCGCCGGCGCGGTAGACGTCCGGCGAGATGCCGATCCAGTACCGCAGCTCGGTGGAGGGCACGTCGCCGCCCTTGAGCAGCTGGTACGACCGGTCGAACCGGCCGACCTCGAGCGAGACCTTGACGTGCTCGCCGGTCGGCATCGTGAACATCAGCGTGCCGGCGTCCTGCACGGCCACGGTGCCGGCGTCGCGGTGGGCGATGCGCTCGTCGGACCAGCGCACGTCGGTCAGCTTCGCGAACGTCTCGATCAGATCTTCCCGGCCGCGCAGGTGAGTCCGCGGGAAGTCGTTGTCCACGAGCTGCTGGGCGATCTCGCCACCGACGGTGCTGAGCTTGTTCTGGAAGTCGGCCGCCTCGTTCCCGGTGAGCGGCTCCGGCTTGCTCGGCGGGGCGGTCTCCGGGACGCTGCGGACGGCGGCCAGGTCGGCCATCGGGCGCAGCTCCTCGGCGGCCTCGTGCTTGCCCTCCTCGAGCGAGTCGGCGGTCGGGCCGATGCCACCGCGCATCATGAACGCGCGCTGCCGCCGCATCTCGTTGGCGGCCTCGGTCTGCTTGCCCGTCGCCGTGACGTAGGACCACGGGGCGAACAACCCGGCCCACGCGAAGTAGAACAACCGGCCCAGCAGGTACAGCGCGCTCACGCCCAGACCGGAGAGCAGCCCCGCGGCGGTGCCGACCACGATGCCGATGAGGTTGCCGCCCTGCGCCAGCATCGTGGTCCGCGCCTCGATGCCCGCCGACGGGTTCTGCGACCGGAAGGCGGCGACCTCCCGCAGCACCAACCGGTGCAGGGCCTCCTTGGCCGCCTCCGGGTCGCCGTCCGGCCGGACGGCGACGACCAGCTGCCCGCCCTCGACCCAGTAGACCGGGATCAGCGCTGGCAGCGGTAGGTCGAGGCCCGCCGTCGGGTCGTGCCCGAGCCGGCTGATGAACTTCGCGAGGTCGGCTTCGCTCTCGATGCGTTCACCGGGGTGGTTCTGCTCGATCCAGGCCGCCTTGCCGTGGAAGCGGAACTGCTCCGCCAGCGGGTGATCGCCGGCGCGAATCTGCTCGGCGGTGGGACCGACGTTGATCTGCATGGTGAAGCCGGACCGGAAGACGCGGCCGCCGCGGGTCTTGTCCGTGCCCGAGTACCACACGACCTTGACGATGTTGTGGAACGACGGCTCGCCGACGGCCACCATGTCCGGCGGCGCCTGCTCCTCGACCGGCACGTACAGGCCCTTGATCGGGAACTCGTTGACCTGCGTCAGCTTGATGTTGTAGAGCCGGTCGCCGAAGACGCCCTTGACCTCGGAGTTGCCGAAGGTGCCCTGCAGGACCTCCTTCATGACGGCGGCCCAGGCGCCCGCGGGGTGTTCGTCCGCCTGGGCGAGCTGCGCGAGCAACCGCACCCCGGCGGGACGCACGCGGCCGCGGAACCGGCGGTGGCTGATCATGACCTCTTCGAGCAGCTTGAACCGGTGGTCGCTGCGGGCGAGCGCGACGCTGAGGCCCAGCCCGTGGTCGGTGGCGGCGGCGTCGCCGCTCACGAGGCGCCGGAGCTCCTCCTCGACCGCCGCCAGCTCAGCCCCGAGCTGGCGGAGCGCCGGGTCGGCGTGCTGGGCCAGCTCGGCGAAGTCCGCCGCGCGACGGCCCTCGTAGCCCTGCTCGCGCAGGGCCCGCACCATCGCGTCGTGCTGGCCGAGCAGTTCGACCAGGTGCTCGATGGCCGCCAGATCCCGCTCGGCCACGGTCGATGCCGTCTGCCGCCCGAGTCCTTCGACGTCCGCGCGGAAGACCCTGGACCGGTCCTCGGCCGGGTCGATGTCCTCGCCGTGCGCGGCGAGGCGGGGGTGCTCCTCGTGGATCTGCTCCAGGGACTCGGTTTCCCGTACCAGTTCGCCGAGTGCGACCTCGAACGGCCTGCGCAGCTCGTCGACGCGCCGGAGCTCGGTCTCCAGCTCGCGTGCGGCCTCGCGCGCGTACAGGTCCGCGAGAGCCGGCGTCACCGTTTCGCCGCCCAGCACCGGCAGCGGCCCGTTCGCGGCTTCCGCGGCCCGCGCCTCTTCGGCGAGTTCGGTCCACGCCGTGAGCCCGTCGAGCGCGGTGTGCGCGAAGGTCAGCTGCTCCTGCTGGTCCTCCCAGCGCGTCCGCACCAGGTCGAGGGCCCCGGTCAGGCGCTGGTACCGGCGGGTGAGGGCGACTTCGGCGCGGCTCTCTCCCGGTTCGTGCCGCCGGGCCAGCTCGGCCACCTGGCCCCGCAGCTCGTTGACGCGCTCCCCGATGGCTTCCAGCAGCTTCGTCATCGGTTCCGCGAGTTCGTCGGCGAGCGCGATCGCGGCGGCCGGCCCTTCCTCGGCGGCCTCCCGGAGCCGCTGTTCCGCCTGCACCAGCCCGCCGGATCCGCGCTGGTGGGCGTCGACGAGCGTGAGCAGGTCCTGCAGCCGGGCCCGCACCTGGCGGTCGTCGCGGAAGTCCGGCTCGGTCACCGGCGCCGCGGGGGTGGCGGGCACGAGCGCGGTCAGCTCGGCGGCCACGTCCATTTGCGCGTACCCGTGGGTGACGGCGGCGCCCGGGATCTGCCCGGTGAGCCAGGCGGCGAAGGTCGCGCCGTGGGCGTGCAGCGCCGCCCGGATGCGGTCGCGCACCGCTGGGGACACCTCGGCGCCGCCGCTTCCGCCGGAGAAGAAGCGGTGCAGCATGGCGTCCGCGTCGCGGCTGAGTTCCGCCTGGCGAGCGCGCGGGAGGCGCTCGATCTCGGCGAGCGCGGCCGGCACGAAGTCGGCGTCCGAGCCGGGGAGCAGCGCGTGCGCGGTCAGCCCGTCGGGCAGGCTGTGGAACGCGTCGCCGATGGCGGTGGGGTCGGCTTCCGCGAACTGGCGGCGCTGCGCGGCAGTGACGAAGTGGTCGCCCAGCACCATCAGCGCGGCGACCTCCCGCAGCCGCAGCAGGTCCGCCTGCGTCAGGTCGGCGGGGATGCCGGCCCGCTCCAGCCACTCGGTGAAGGCCGCCGTGTCGTCCGCGCGGAAACCGAACCAGGGCGCGGCGTCCGCGATCGACCGCGCAACCACCTGCGGCGGAGTCGCGTTGAGCGCCGCGGTCAGCCCGGTGCCCAGGTCATCCGGCCAGCGCTGCGCCAGCTGGGTCAGGTACTCGGCGCCGTGGATGTGCGCGGCCCGCACGGCCTGCGGCAGGAGGTCACCGAAGGTGCGGTGCAGCGCGGGCAGGTCGAGGTCCCGGCCCAGCAGCGCGTAGGCGTTGTCCGCGTGCTCGACGGTCTCCCGCAGGACGTCGAACGGCACCGACGGCGTCGGGCGGGCCGGCACGGCGGGGATTTCGGCGCCCTGCCACGCCGGATCGAACCGGTTGAAGGTGAACCCGCGCTCGACGCGCCGCACGTTCCACGGGGCCACCTCGGTCGGCGCGGGTGGCCGCGGCACGGGCCGCTCGGCCAGCATCTCGCGGGTCCGCGTGCTCAGCCGCTCCAGCTTGACCTGCTCGAAGTCGAGTCCCGCCGGCAACGCCCGCCGGATCTCGTCCTCGAGCGCGAGCATGTCGGCGAGCGTGGTGAGCTGACGGCCGGCACGCTGCTGGGCCATGACCTCGAGCACGGCCAGCCGGCCGACCACCTCAGCCGACGGAACCGGGAGCTTGCGCCGCCGCAATCCGCGGAACAGCCGCTCCGCGGGCAGTTCCTCCAGTTCGTGACGGGACTTGCCGATCTGGAAGGCGATCTCCCGCGCGGTCACTTCCGGGGTCAGTCCCGCCGCGACCGCGATCCGGATCGCGGGGCCACCCCGGCCGCCTGGTTCCAGTCTCGACGCGGACCTGGCGCCGCCGAGTTCGCCGTCGTCCCCGATGACCACCTCGGCCGGAACGCTGCCGACGTGGAACCGGACGCGGCCGCTGCCCTCCTCGTCGATCCTGACGCGCGGCAGGCCGGCACGCACGGACTGCATCGCGGGGGCCAGCACTTCACCGGCGCTCGTGTCCACGACGCGAGCGGAGATCACGACCCGGCCGTCCTCACGTGACGTGGTGATCTCCAGCCGCCCTCGCCGCGCGGGCGGTGCCGGGTCCAGGTCGCGCGTGCCGGTGGTGATCCGCACCTCCGATCCCGGAGGCAGCGTGGCGCCGAGCTTCTCCAGCTGGTACCAGCTGAGCTGCCGGGTCGGCCAGTGTTCCATGTGGACGGTCACCGGGTCACGGGTGGCGGCCGGGGCGCCGGCGGCCTCGGCCCGGTGGACCGCGAGCCGCTCCTGAGCGTGCTGCAGTTCGTAGGTGTGGTCGTTCGGCCGGGCGGAGAGACGCTTGACCGCCTCGGTGTAGGCCGCCACGTAAGCCGCCGCGTCGGTGGCGCCCTTGCGCGCGGTCACCGTCACCCCCGGCTCGCCGGTCAGCACGATCTCGGTGGCGCCGAGGGTGACGAGGAGGTCGACGAGATCGCCTGCCTCGTTGCGCACCTTGCTCGCCGGGAAGGTCACGGCGCTCTGCTCGGCGGCCCGTGCCCGGAACAGGCCGCCGTCGCGGAGGGCTTCGAACGCGGCCACGATCTCGCCCGTGGACGGTGGGTGCGAGATCGCCTGCAGGCCGTCGATCGTGACCTCGGCGAAGGAGCCGCGTGCCGGGGCCGCGGGGGCGATGTCCCGTCGCGACTCGGGCCAGGTCAGATGCCGGGCGGACAGGACGACATCGGCGGGGCCGGGGGCCGGCAACGCGGACGCCTCGCCGACCAGCAGGCGCGGGCCCTCGGCTCGCGGCACGGCGGGGAACTCGCGCGGCAGCGCGGCGACGAGCCGGCGTTCGCCGGAATCCGACGTCTCCTCGTGCACGCGCAAGAACCATTCGCCGAACGCCGCACGCGCCTCCACGATGAGGTCCGCGTCGGTGTCCGGGCCGAAGGCGACCACGACGCGGCCGTCGCTGTACAGCAGACGTGCCACGCGGGCCGCGGCCGCGCCCATGCCGCCGGTGACCGGATCGCGGGCGAGCCGGTCCAGGACGATCTCGTCGTACTGCGCCGAGTCCGCCACCTCGTCCAAGCGCCGTGCGTCGAGCGTCCCTGTCCACGGGGTCTCGGCGTGCCACGGCAGCCCGGGTTCGTCCATCTGCGCCCGCGGTTGCTCGTACCGCCCGTCCGCGGCGAACTCCAGCGCGAGCAGCCCGGTGGCGCCCACCGCCGCGATATCTGCGGGCGACGGGAAGCGCTCCGTGCCGAACGGGTGCTCGGCGGCGCGGCGGAGGACCTCGTCCGCCCGCGCGACCTCACCACGCAGGACCTCGGCCAGGTGGGCGCGTACGGCGTCCTGGTCTCCCCGCAGCTCGGAAGGGGTCAGCCGGTGGCCCCGCACGCGACGCTCGACGTCCTTGACCGTCTCGGTGTCCCAGCGCTTGGCGCGCTCGACGCGGGCGAGCAGGTCTGTCACGACGGCGCGCCGTTCCCGCAACAGCTCCACGACCTCCGCGGCGTCCCGGCGGCCCTGGTCGTCGGCGGCCCAGCCATGGGCGCCCGGCTCGAACCGCTTGACGCCGGTAATGGCACGCGAGGGCAGGTGATCGAGGTCGAAGCCGGCGCCGCGCAGGGCGTTCTCGATGACGGCGCGGTCGGCGTTCCGGCCGGTGGTGATCGACACGGTCGATCCGACCGGCAGCGCCGCACCTGCCGCGCGGAGGACCTCACCGGTCAGGTCCGCGTGGTCCCACCGTTCGATCCGCAGCCGCACCGGCGGCCGCGGCTCCACGGTCTGCGCGGCGGCCGCCGCCTGGTGCCGGGCGTGCTCCGCGTGGGCGTGCTCGAGCATCGCCCGCAGCCGCGCGTCGTCGCTCCGCGAAAGCTCCGCTTCGATCCGGTCGATCGCCGTGGCGTAGACCTGGGCGTAGCCGGACGCGTCGGAGGGACCCTTGACCATGTGCACCGCGACGGTGTCGGTCCAGAGGCCGGTGAACGTCAGGTCGGTCGCGCCGAGCGAGACCGCCGCGGCGACCAGGTCGCCGGCGTGCGGCGCGAGGTCCGCACTCGTGACCATCGACACCCGGCCGCCCTCCGGCACGGCCTCGAAGGCGTTGGGCAGCGCCCCGATCGCCGGGCCGGTGAAGGCGTCGATCCGCACACCCTCGAAGTGGACGGCGTCGAACTCACCCACGGGCAGCGGGTTCGCCGCGGCATCAGGCTGGGTCACGGCGTCAGTGTTCACCGCGAGGTCGCCCGGGCCCGGGGGCGGCGTGCCGGGCGCGCGATCGCCCCCGATCACAAGCCGGTTCCCGGCCGGGATGTCCGGGTCCACCGGCCGTGCGCGCTTCGCCCAGCCGACGAGACGTCCGTCGCCCCAGTCGTCGATCTCGGCGCCGATCTCACCGAAGTACCACTCCAGGGCGGCGCGGATCTCCGCCACGGGAGCGCCGCGTTCGACCTCGACCACGAGACGTCCGTCGTGACGCAGCGAGCGCCAGGCCGCGCCGACGACCTCGGCGACGCCACCGGTCGCCGGCTCCGGCCGGACGCCGCGCAGCACGATCTCCGGGGCGGGCTCCCCGCGTGCCGATCGCACGGCGTCGGCGGTGGCGTCGTCGACCACCAGCTGTCCGGACGGCGCCGGCCGCGGACCCGGCGCGGTGCCCGGATCGTCACCACCGTCGTCCCGGGACAGGTCCTGGAACGCGGCCCACGTGCCTGCGGCGCGCAGGACGTCCTCGCCCGGCCAGGGATCGGTGTAGCCGTGCAGCAGGACCGGTGCACCCACCTCGACGACGTCGTTCGGAGACGGGAATCCGGTGGTGCCGAACTCGTGCTCTGCTGCCCGGAGCAGCACGGTGTCGGCATCCCGTACCGCGAGCCGCAGCCGGTCGGCGTGCAGCGGGCCGTGCTCGGTCTGGAACGGGCTGCCCTGCCCGAGCGCTCGGGCCATCGCGTCGCGCTGCTCGCGCAGGTGTGCCAGTGCCCGCGCGGCGTCCTGCCTGCCGCGCTCCCCCGGGTGCCAGCCGTACCCGGCCTTGGCGAGGTCGACGCCACGGTGCCCGCTCACCTCGTGCAGGAGATGGGTGAGACCGGCCTCGCGGTAGTTCGCCACCAGAATCTGGTTCACCTGCGAGGTTCGCTCCGAGTACCGGCGAGCATCAGGAGAGTCCGGGTTGCGGTGCTCGGCCCACATCCGGCCGTCCGGCTCGCGGTGCAGGCGCACCTGCAACGTCGCGTCGTCCGCGTTGCCGCGGCCGATCGCGAAGGTCAGCGTGACGGTGTCCCGGCCGGCGGCGCTGACGGTGGCCAAGTCGGCGAGCCGGACCTCCCGGCTGGTCAGGTCGATGTAGGGGAACCAGCCGCGCACCGTCTGCTCGATGTCCGGCGCCCATTGTCCGCGGTGCGGGAAGAACCCGGCGATGCCGTCCGGCCGCTCACCCGGCTCCGGCGCGGGGGCGCCCTGGAGCGGCACGTCCATCGGCGACCGGGTGTATCCGCGGAGGACGGCCTTGTCGGTGCTCGTCTCCAGGGTGACCTGGACACCCGCGGTGTCCAGGATCGTCCGGATCACGGCCACCGGAGCGGCGGCGGACGTGCTGATGTGGACGGTCGACCCCGCCGGCAGTGCCTCAGCCAGCTGGGCGAGCGTCTCGCTCGTCAGGTCCCGGTGGTTCCAGTGGTCCAGGCGCAGCTCGACCGGGCCAGGGCGCCGTCCCGTCGCGGTGTGGGCGGCGAGCCGCTCGCGCGCGTGCGCCAGCGCGTCCCGCAGCTCGGCCGGGGCGTCCGCGTTCGCCGCTCCTGCCGCTTCGAGGCGCCGCACCGCTTCGGTGTACACCCGCGCGTAATCGGGGTCCTGGTCCTCGGCGAACCGGCTGGGTCGGCCGTCGAGCTGTTCGATGGCGGGGCCGCCCTTGCGGGCCGTGATCGCAACGCCCACATCCCCGGTCGCGGTGATCGAGACGGCCCCCGAAGCGATCAGCGCGCGCACCAGATCGGGCAGGTGCGGAGCGACCCGGACGCCACCCGTGATCGTCAGCGTGCCGTCCGTGCGCACAGCCGACATCCCGTTCGCCACCGCCGCGATCGCCGGCCCGGTGAACGCCGCCGGCGGCAGGTCCTCGAACAAGACCTGGGCGAACTCGCCGTCCGGCACGGTGCGCGCGATGTCCGCCCCGGCGGTGAACACCGGCCCGGGTCCGGGTGCGGTCAGGACCGGGCGGCCGCGCGGCACCCAGGCGACGATCTGCCGCGCGCCGTCGGAAGCCCGCTCTTCGCGGGTGCGGGCGAACCACTTGCCCAGGCTGTCCCGCAGCTCGCTGACGTACCCCGGCGACGCTGTGTCCGGGATGCGCACGACGAGCCTGCCCTCGGCGCTGAGCAGGTGCCACGCCTCCCCGGCCGTCCGGCCGAACCCGCCGGTGCGCTCATGCCGGGGCAGCTCGCCGAGGACGATTTCGTCGTGCACGACGTCGCGGCGCTGCAACACCAGGTCCGCGCCGGTCGCGAGTTCCAGCACGGCCACCGGCCCTGGCCGCCACGACGGTTCCCGCGCGGGCGCCGTCAGGTCCTCCCGGAAGCGGAGCGACGCCGGCTCGGTCAGCGCGGCCCGGCCGGGCGCGCCGAGCTCGGCGATCTCCCGCGGCGTCGGGTAACCCGCCGTCGCGTACTCGTTCGCATCCGCGCGGCGCAGCACGTCCTCGACGGCCGCGATTTGGCTCTGCAACGCCCCGGCGTCCGGCACGCCGTGACGGCGGAGAGTCTGTTCGACGCCTGCCCGCGCCCCGAGCGCGAGCTGGCGGTCCAACCGTGCGGCACTGTCGCGCAGGGTGCCGAGCTTCTCGGAGAGTGCGCCGATGACTTCGCCTGCGGCGTTCCGCCCGGAGGCGCCCGGTGCCCAGTCCTGGCCCGCCAGCGGCCTGGCCACGGCCGTCTCGCCCGCGGCGAACTCGTCCACAGAGGACACGCCCCACTCGCGGTAGCGCTCGCGCAGGAACTCGTCCAGAGCCGTGGCGGCCGGCGAATCGGCGAGGTGGTCGTGCCGCGCCCGGAGCGTGTCGCCGTCCCAGAAGAAGGTGCGCAGGGCGACGAACTCTTCGTCGGCGGAGGCGAAGCGGAGGTGGACCGAGTTCTCGTCGGTGCGAGCGTCGGCGAGGTGAACTTCAGCGCCCGCGAAGGTGGTTCCCCGGACCAAGCGGGCGAACCCGCGACCGGCGTCCGCGGAGGACAGTGGCGTGCCGGGGCGCGGAACGAAGTCACCGATCCCCGCCGGCGCCGGCACCACGGGCTGCACGAGGTTGGGCAGCAGCCGCAGGGCGTGGGTCATCGTCTTGCCCAGGAGCACGGTGCGGTGGGCGGCATCGGCCGGCATCCACGGCAGCTTCACCTCGGCGAGACCGTCGTCCCCTGGCGGGTACAGGCGTGGCCGCGGCGCGTCCGGATCGACCGTCACCCGGGCGCGGAAGGTGTTGCCCTGCGGGTCGGTGAACTGCCACACGCCCTGCTCGTCCTGCTCACCGTGGCGGTTGCGCATCCAGGCGCCCAGCGCCTCGGCGAATCCGTCCTCCGGGTCGGCCGCCTGGTCGACGTTCCAGGGACGTCCCAGGACGTGGTGCGGCCGTTCCCGGAACGGGACGACCTCGGGTTCCCCGAAGACGTTTCCCTCACCCGGGGTCTCGCCCGGCGCGGAGTGGTAGGCGAACGCGCCGCCGGCGAGGCCGCCGGGGTCGCGGCCGGTACGCGGCGCCGGAACCGGCGCGGTGTCGATGTCGACGCGCCCGGTGCCGAACGGGTCGTCACCGCGGTGCACGGTCCGCGCCGGGCGGGCCGGGCCCTGCGCAGGCCCATCCCCGCGGTCCGCGGTCCGAGCCGGACCACCGGCCTCCGTCGGCCCATCGCCGCGGTGCACGGTCCTGGCCGGGCGGCTCGGGCCCTGCGCCGGGTCGCGACGGGTGCCCGGGCCGCGCGACGCGCGCCGGGCGTGCTCGGCCAGCTTCTCCGCGTCGTCCTCGCGAAGGTTCTCCGCGACCTTGGCGGCGAGCGTGGACCGTTCGGCCGGGGTGGCGGGCTCGGGCTGGTGGGAGAGGCGGCTGACAGCGTCCAGGCCTCGCCGGACCCGTCCCCACGACAGCTGGGTGCCGTCGCCGAGCGCGGTCGCGGCGATCTCCGGCCGCTCCGCCCGCTCCGGCGAGTCGCCCTCGTACCGGGTGTGCACGGCCGGCTTGAACCGCTCGATCGCCCGGAACCTCGCCCACGCGCCGCGGGCGAGGTAGATCGCCGGGCCGGCGAGTGCAAACGCCCCGGTCGCCGCCAGCACCACCGGATTGGTGGTGATCATCGACGTGCCGATCGCGGTCAGGGCGCTCTGCGCGAAGAACATCGCGCCGGGACCGAGCTTGGCGCCGACCCGGCCCTCCTTGCGCTCGATCTTGAAGCCGATCTGGGTCAGCTTCGCGGTGGCGGCCGTCAGGCTGGTCGCGACGACGGCATTGAGCCAGTTCCCTTCCGCGATGTACTGCACGGTGAGCGCCGCGTTGCCCAGGGTCAGCAACGGGAACGCCAGCAGGTTCTGGAGCTTGCGCATACCCGGCCGCGCCACCGGGTCGTACTGCGCCCAGATGCCGGGCACCGCGGTGATCGCGAAGAACAGCGAGGACGGCACGTAGGCCAGCGACACCCACGCGGCCAGCCCCACCGTGTGCAACCCCTGGTACAGCTGGTTCAGCCCGTTCACCAGCCACGTCAGTGCCGTGACCACGTGCGAACCGCGGCCGAAGAAGCCGGCGGTCGGGTTCATCCGGTTCATCGAGTCGGCCGTGGCGCCGATGATCCGGTTGACGTAATCCTTGAGCTGGGAGAACTTCATGTTCGCCCAGACCCGCCTGCTCTGCGCGGTCACGCCGTCCGGAAGTCTGAAGTGGACGGTCACGATGTAGTCGATCAGCATCTGCTTGACCCGCTGCTCGAACTGCGTGACGACGCGCTCGACGATGTGCGCGAACCGCTCGCGGAGGTTCTTCCCGCCCGGCGCGATGTCGTTGACCATCAGCTGCCGGGTCATCTTCATGAGCCGGTGCACCGACTCGACGTCGACGCGCTCCCGCTCCATCATCGACTCGACAGTGACGCGGAGGTCCTGCCCGTGCGCGACCTTCAGGTTCGACAGCAGCGACCGCGTGACGAACGCCAAACCCGCGATCGCGGTGGCCGAGCCGACGATCGCCGCGGGCACGGCACCGACCACGACGGCGGTGGCCGCGGCCGCCGTCCCTGCCGTGACGGTCGTCCAGCCGACCAGGCCGCGGTTGCGCCAATACTTGTGCAGCTTCCGCTGCGTCTCCTCGGTCGCGAGGCGCTGCTCCTCGGTCCTGGTGACGTCGCCGAACACCTTGCCGACGAACTTCCGCCGGTCCTCCGGGCTCAGGTCTTCCGCCGCCTGCAACGCGAAGTGCGCGGCGATCAGCGCCTCCACCGGCGTTTTCGAACCGTCCCGCTCCACGGGCTCGAGCCGGTCGCGGTTGCGCAGCTGGGCCCAGCGCTCGGCGACCGTCCGGCGGATCTGCGAGCGCATGTCGCGCACGACCTGCTTGGCGGCTTCCGTGCGCCGGAAGTCGCCGTAGGCGATCCGGTAGGCCTGGATGGACGACTGGATCTGCGGGTTCTCGCGCCAGATCCCATCCCGTGTGCCTGCCGGGCCGGCCGCCTGGCCTCGCGGGCGGAAGCCCTGGTCCCACAGCTCCTGCGCGCGGGCCTGAAAGGCCTGCCGCACCTCCTCGGGCGCGTCGGCCATGGTGTCCAGCCAAGCTTTGCGGTGGTCGGAGTAGTACTCGTCGACGAACCGCTGGCTGCGGTCGTCCGGGGTTTCGGCCTGCCGCGCGTCGGACCAGTCGCCCATGCCGACACCGGGGCCGACGGCCTGGTCGGGGTGCGGCACGAACCCCTTCTCGATGAGTTCGGCCGCCTTGCGGTGGAAGCCCTCCTGAACGTGCTGCGGGTAGTTCGACAGCAGCTCCACCCAGGCGTTGTGGTGCCGGGAGAAGTACTCGTCGACGAACCGCTGGCTCGCGTCCCGCTCGGCCTCGTTCATCACCCGGACGTAGTTGCCGCCGCGCATCTTCGCGACGATCGCCTCCCCGTCCGGGAAGCGCTGCATGATCGCCCGGTAGACCGGCTCCATCTCGGTGGAGTGCCGGTCCAGCTGGGTGCTGGGCATCATGCTGATGCCGTCCGACCCGAAGATCAGCCGGTCCTGGTATTTCACCGCGAACTCGATGAACCGCTCGAACACCGCGGGGTCGTCGCGCATGTACTGGCCGAGCGGCGTCCACGAGAAGTCGTAGTGCAGGCCGGGGACCAGCTGCATCATCCGGTCGAGCATGTCGATGTGCTCGGGGGTCAGGTGGGTCCAGTTCCCGACGCCGAGGTGCGCCCAGATGATCCGGTTGTCCCGGAACTCGGGGTGGTGCTTCATCAGCGCCATCATCGGGATCAGGCCGCGCTCGTCCGGCTCGCCCGCCCGGAACAGCCCGTTCAGGTCGACGGTGGCGAACCCGTTGTCCTTGTGCAGCAGGAAGGTCTGGCCCGTCATCCGGTTCCCGCGCAGCTTCGACAGCAGGTGCGGGTTGAACATCCCCGGCACTTCCGCGGGCAGGCTCGCCGCCATCTCCGGATGCCCGGCCGCGCGCAGCAGGTACCGCAGGGTGTCACCGTTGCGCACCAAGTGCTCCAGGTAGTCGGCCTGGTCCACGGGCGAGGTCACGGACTGGGAGTCGCCGACCAGCGCCCGGGCCTCCTCGGCCGCGGTGCCGGTCAGCCTGCCCTCGGCCAGGTCCTTCTTGACCTGCACGGCGGCGGCGACGGACAGCTTCAGCTGGTTGATCCACCGGGGGTTGTAGGTGGTGTTGGCTTCGTCGCCGAGGAGCTGCTTGATGGCCTCCTTGTCGTCGGTCTGCTCGGCGCCGAGGTAGGCGAACTCGGCCATCAGCATGGTCAGGTCGTAGCCCTCGGCGCCGGTGATGTCCCAGCGGGTGCCGACCAGGCCCACGTCGGCCCGCCACCGCACGTCCTCGGACATCTCGCGGTACATCTTGAGCATCAGCGCGTCGGCGAGCTTGCCCTGCAGTTCCAGGACGTTCTTCTTGTCGATCAGGCCGGCGCGCAGCGAGTGGACCAGGCCGTAGTAGGTCGCGCCACTGGCCGCGGCGAGGCCGAACGCCCGCTCGCGGATCGCCGAGTACAGGATCCGCCCGAGGTCGCCGCGCGCCGCCCGGTAGCGCAACTGCCGCTCGGCGAGGCTCATCTTCGGCTCCTGCTTGAGCCACTCGAGCAGGAGCTTCATCCGGGTCTTGGCTTCTTCGGTGTTCTCCCGGCCCGCTCCGAGGTACTGGTTGTCCAGCGCGTAGCTGAGCAGGTGATGGTGCACGTCGCTGATGTCGCGGGTGGACAGGCGGTTGGTGAACATCGCCAGCGCCGTGTCCATCGACGTGCCCAGGTCGAGCAGCTGCTGCAGGGCGTCCGGCGAGTTCGGGTCGATCGCCTCGACCTGCGCGATGAGCCCGTCGATGTCGATCAGCGCCTGCGTGCCGAGGAACCGGCGGCCGAGCTTGGCCAGCAGGCCGCGGCCCTCGAGGTAGCGGTCGACGTACGGCAGGCTGTATCGCGACTCCGTCTCGGCTCGGCCGGAGGCGACCACTCGCCCGGTGATCTCGCTGACCTCGGCGTCGGTCAGGCCCGTGCGGTGCGCGATCTCGACGAGCCGGACCCCGTCGTCGGCGGCGGCGTTGACCGCCGGGCGCAGTGCGTTCACGTATTGCTCGTGCGCGGCGTCCCGCTCACGCTCGGCGGCCAGGTAGGCGTCGATCGCCCGGTCCAGCTCGGCCTGCGCGGCGCGGACGGAGTTCGCGGCCTGGCGCAGCACTTCGGCCCGGTTGCCCCGGAACGGCAGCTCGGCGTCGGCGGCCTGGCTCGCGGTGACGTACCGCACCGGGAGGTTGAGGGCGTTGGCCACCACCTGCGCGGCGCCGGGCGAGTCGCCCTCGTTGCGCAGCAGGCCCGGCACCCAGCCACGGCGTTCGTTGAGCCGCGACCGCGCCTGGCGCAGGTCCGCCGCGGCCGCGCGGTATCGCCGCTCCGCGGCGCGGCGAGCCGGTTCGTTGGCCCGCACGGCACGGGAGAGAGCGCGGCGGGTGCCCACCAGGTCGCTCGCGCGGAACCGGCGCACCCCGTAGGTGATCTTGTTCGTGCGGTGGTCGAACTCTCGCGGTGTGAAGCCGGGCCGCCTGCTCGCGTCGAGGATGCGAGCGAGCGCCTGGGAAGTCGCGTTCCGCGCGGCCCAGTCCGGCAGGCCGTCGTCGATCGCGTCCTGGCGGACCCGTTCCAGTTCGCGGACGCCGCCGTCGCGCTCCCGGGTCCACCGCTGCTCGGCCTCGACCATGCGGTTGCCGGCGTTCTCGGCCGCCACCAGGAGGCGATCACGGTGGTCGGCGACCAGCCGCACGGTGTCCGCGGCGTCCTGCCCGATGATCTCGCGCGCGATCTTCGGCGGCGGCTCGACCACGCGCGCGTTCGGGAGCACCTTCGCCGGTTCGACGATGCGCGCCTCGATCTCCGCGCGGGGAAGGTCGTACGCCGTCTCCAGGGCGTCGAGCACCCGGCCGTCGTTGAGCGGGACGCCGAGCAGGTCGGACAGCCGCTGCGCGACCCACGGCAGGTAGGACTCGTCGTCCTCGATCGCGTTCAGCGCGGCCAGGTGCGCCTGCTGCGCGCGGAGGAATTCCGCGTGCGCCTCGCCGACCCGGTCGGCGATCCCGTCCGCTGCGGTGCGCAGCGGCTCTGCCTGCGGGAACAGCGCGGTGAGGTCCATCGACCGGATGCCGAACTCCGCAGGCAGCGCCGGGTCGGCGGGGATCGCGGGCAGCAGGTCCGCCTGGCTGTCCGGCGCGGTCGCCGCGCGTGGCGGCGGCGGGTCCCCCAGCCCGAGCGCGGCGTGCCGGTACCCGAGGACGTTTCGCAGCCCGTCGGCGACCATGCGGACCTGGGTCGCCTGCGTGGCGCCCGGCGGCACCTCGACGACGTAGGGCCGGTGGTCGCCGACCGCGACCCGCAGCCGCGGGGCGTCGATGCCCTCGACGGTCCGGAACTCGACGCGGAAGGGCCTCCCGCCGGAGTCGGTGGCCCGGACGGTGACCGTGCCGGTTTCCGGGCCCGCCGTGACGAGCAGGTCGCGAGCCGAGCTCCCCAGGCTCGCCCGCGCCACCCCGCGCTCGGCCACCGCGGCCGGGATGGCTTCGCCCCGCTCGTGCGAGAACCGGACCGCGTCCGGGGTGTTGAGCTGCGCCCGGAAGCGGGACAGGGTGATCTGCAGGACCGCGTCGGCGACGACCGCGGGCAGCGTGTCACCGAGCGCCGCCAGGGGCAGCTGGATGTCGTAAGTGTTGCCGGTCCGCAGCCCGAACGTGTCGTCGCGCGGTGGGACGCCGTCGCGCAGGTCCTGGAAGTACGGCCACACCTCGCTGCCTTCGCGGACCACGACGGTGAAGGGCCGCTGGTCACCGTAAGCGACACGCAGGTGGACCTCGTCGGCGGCGGCACGGGTCGCGGTGACCTGGACCGGATGCCCGGCCATCCGGGCGACGACCGTCTCGGCGAGTGTCCGCATCGGACCGTCGCTGCCGTCGCCCTGGCGGATCCAGGCGGGAGCAACGGGTTCCACGACGGGCGCGGGACGGGACCGGATCTCGGCCGGCGCCGGCGACTGGATCTCCTGCGGGCCGGGCCGCAACGGCTCGGCCTCGGCGAGCGCCCATTCGGCGGCGAGGCTGCGCAGCTCGGCGGTGATCATCTGAGTGCGGATCTCGTCGGTGGCGTCGCGCGGCACCGTGAACCGGGCCGTCCCGACCCAGCGGCCCTCCGGCTCCACGAAGTGCCCGTCGCCGAGGCTGATCCGAGCGCGGAACGAGCGGCCGGCGCGGTCGATCACCACGACCTCGACGTGGTCGGCCTCGCGCACGCTGGCGGCCTGGCCGCCATGGCTCCGCAGGCCGGCGTCGACGACGGCGCGTTCGACGGAGGCGTGCAGCGCGGCGATGGCGGCCTGCTGGGCCTCGTCCGGCGCCGCGGCGGGTTCCGGCGCCGCCGTCGGCAGCAGCCTGTCCAGCGCTCGCTGAGCCAGCTCCGCCGGCGTCGGACTCGGGATGGTGTGCCCGATGCTCGGCAGCAGGATCTCCGGCTCCTGGGACCGCGCTCCGACAACCGAGCGGAGGAGCCTGTTCAGGTCGCGCGCCCGACCGTCCTCGTTGGTGAACGCGGGAATCGCCATCCGTTCGACGCCGTCGTCCCGGTTGGGCAGTGTGGCGATGTACGGGTAGATCGCCGTCCGGATCTCGACGGACCGCTCCCGACCGGCCGCGCTCACGGTGATGCCGTCCGCTTCTCGCACCACGGTGAACTCGGAGTCGCTCCACCCCAGCTCGCGCATCGCGGCCGCGATCTCGCCGGTGCTCACCAGCTCGGGCGCCGCGGT
The DNA here is from genome assembly GCF_040614195.1 of Amycolatopsis sp. NPDC006125. Taxonomy (NCBI): domain Bacteria; kingdom Bacillati; phylum Actinomycetota; class Actinomycetes; order Pseudonocardiales; family Pseudonocardiaceae; genus Amycolatopsis; species Amycolatopsis sp. NPDC006125. The sequence continues at coordinate 43,968 of NZ_JBEXTZ010000014.1, read as the reverse complement.
GAGTCCGGAAGGCAGGTCCGTGCCGAACCGCTCCTCGATGCGCCGGACCTGCTCCGTGATGTCCTCCGCCGGCGCGCGGGGCGACAGGTGGACGGACTGGATCGAGCCGTCGGCGTAGTACAGCTGGACCAGCACCAGGCCGTTGCGGACCCGCGCCATCACGTGCACCGGAGTGCCCCGGCCGGCCGGGGCACCGTCCAGGGCCATCGTCAACAGCCACTGGTCATCCGCGTTCCCTTCGGCCGGGGGCACCACCTCATCCACGTCGACGACACGCGCGGTCGACTCCACGATCTGGCGCAGCGCGTCCGCGATCCGGTCCGCCCGGCTGCCGTCCCCGGCCCACTCCGAGACCACCACCTGGTTCGATCCACCGGGTGAGGAGATGGCGAAGACGTCGGCGTCGTCCCCGGACCGGATCTCGACCCGGTGCGTCCCGCCGGCGCGGTCGCGCACCGTCAGGTCGGCCCCGTCGGTGTGTTCGGTCAGCATGAACGAGCCGTCCCGCACTCCCAGCCGGGCGAGAGCAGTCGTCACGTCCTCGACGACTCCGGTTGCCGGTGGCTCGGTCCCGAACCGCTCCTCGACAAGCCGGACCTGCTCAGCCAGCTCTTCGGCGGGCGCGATGGGCTGCAGGAACACCGTCGCGGTGCGCTGCCCGCGGTAGTGCACTCGCACCGCCACGCGATCCCCGTCGACGTGCGCACTCACGTGGACCGGGGCTCCGAGCTCCGCCGGCAGACGGTTCTCCGCCATCCGCAGCAGCCAGAGGTCCTCGTCACGCCCCAGACTCGGCTCGACGATCGGCTCTCCCCGGCTCAGGGCGAGTGTGAAGCGATCGACGTGGTCCGTTGTGGACGGGTACCGCCACCGCAGGACCTCGGTCAACAGCTCCGGCGTCCAGGTCCGCACCTCCGCCAGCTCCGCAGGCAACGCTCCCTGCAACCCCCGCACCCACTCCAGCAGAGCGAGGTGGTCCTCGATCTCGCGCTGCAACATCAAGTCCGCCGGCGATCCCTCGAACTCCGCCGCGGCCACTGCGGGGTCGGGGCGGAAGGAGGTGATGACCTCCTTCACCAAGCCCGTCGCCATCACCGCGAGCGGGTCGCCCGGTCGCAACCCCACCCGGCCCGATGCCCAGTCGTACACCGCCGCCGCACCGACGTACGGCGACAACCGCTCGTACGCCGCGCCGTCGGAGACGAACTCCGCAGCCAGACCGTCATCGGTCAGCTCGAACGCCGAAACGGCCTTCTCCTCGATCCGCCGCTCCAGCTCGGCGATCGACACACCCAGCACGTCGGCCAGCGCCCGGAGATCCCGCTTCGCGAAGTCGGCGATGTCCTGGCGCGCCCCCGCGTCCAGGGTCCCGACCACGGTCTCGGCCGGTGTCCGCACGCCGTGGAAGTCCGGGTTCGGCAACCACGTGACGGATTCGATCTCGTCCGCGAGGTCCCGGCTGACCTGCCACCAGCCGGAGATCTCGCTCAGCGGAACACCGGAGTGCAGAACGAGGTTCTGCTCCGTCGCTTCGTTCCCCTGGAGGGCGTTGGTGGCATCGACGTCGAGACCACCCGGAGCGTGATGTTCGTAGATCCACCCGCTTCGCGAACCCAGGATCCGCAGCGCGGCCACGAGGTCGCCGCCGGACACGACCAGGTGCCACGGCGTCTCGCCGCCATCCAGCCCGCGGACGTCCGCGGCGGTGGGCGTCCGGCCGCGGTTCACAGCGGTGATTCCACCGCGGGCCGCCACTTCGGCGGGGCTGAGCGTACTCACGTGATAGACCGGAGCCTGGGGATGCAGCCGGGTGCGCTGGGCGCCCGGGACCGGCTCACCACCGGGATCGCTCAGCGGCACCGTCCGCAGGTTGGCTGGCAACGGATCGCCGGGGCGAGGAGCGACGGTACCGCGCTCACGCGTCGCGCCTTGTTCGTGCTGGGCCAGTGCGCGGTTCAGTTCCCACACCCGCGCTCGGGACCCGCGGCGGCTCTCGCCGGCGATCTCGTCCGGCACGAGCCGGCCGGGAACCGGTCGGCGGTGCTCGGGGACCGCGGCGATGACGGGACCGGTCATCGCGTCGATGGTGCGCGGCACCATGTCGAGCCCCTGGCGGAGCACGAGTTCCAATGCGATCCGCCGGGCGGCGCCGTCGACTGGCACACCCGGCGTGACGACCTCGATCGGTGCTTCCTGCTCGATCCGGTCGCCGACCCGGAGCGCGCCGACCTGCAGCCACGGCCCGGTCAGCTGGTCGTCGGCCCGGAACCGCAGCGCGAATTCGAGACCGCCCGTAGTCGTGACGAGCCAGAGAACGCCGTCGTCACCGGGGTCCGGCACGGTACGCACCGACTCCACGCCCGCCACCCCCTCGGCGAACAACTCCGCGAGGGTCGAGTCGATCGCCGCCGGGTCCGCGGTGCTCTCGCCTCGCGGCCAGACCTCCGACAACGCGAGAGCGCGCCCGGGCAGCCGCACCGAGCCGTTGCTCGCGAACCGCATCACCGCGGTCCTGGCCGCCCTGCCCATCTCAGGGACGAGGGCGGACCGCACCGGGTGCTCGCTCCTGGTGCCGGCCTCCGGTGAGTAGAGACCCTGGAACCCGAGGGTGTTGATCGTGCCGTCAGGACGGGTCACGCGCACCGCGTCGGCGACACCGGAGCGCCCGTCCGTCCCCACGCCGTCGATCAAGAGCTCGACTCGACCGTGATCACCGACGTAGGCGCCCTCCGCGGTGTTCCACGTCAGCCGCGCGTCCCAGCCGGGGGCGCCGTCCTCGGTCCCGGGCACACTGACCACGAGCGACCCGGTCGTGGGATCCGGCTGAATCCAGACGACACCGGCGTCGTGGCCAGGGGACGAGTAGTACAACCACCGCCCGGACAACCGGTCCACCGCCACCGGTTCAGGCACGTGGTGCACGGCGAGCGTGGTGGCGCCGTCGAGCATCCGCTCCCACAGGCGCTTTCCGGGCGTGGGCACCTCGAGGTCGTACAGCGACGCGATCGATCCCGTGTGGACCTTCCGCGGGGTGGAGCCGACGATGTCGAACTCCCGGGCCAGACCACTGCGGTGGAGGACCTGCCAGCTGGCGTCGGGGATCACGAACGGACCGACCGGAAGCCCCGGCCCCGGATGCCAGTTGTACCGGTCGTAGACGTGCACCTGGTAGTCAACCCGGACGTCCGGGCGAGCACCGTCGGCACCCGGCACGACGGTGACGGACCCGCTCACCGCGTAGTAGAACGTGCCGACACCCAGGTACCAGTCCTGGCTCTGCTCCGCGACGGTGACCGTGTCGAACCGCTGCCACCCCGACGAGAACGTGAACCTGCCTGTCTCGCCTCGTGCCTCCGCGGCCTGGGCGAGGCGGAGCGCCTCGTAGCGCACTTGGGCCGCCGCGTTCTCGCGCAGTTGCGGGATGTCCCGGAGGAGACGGTCGGGCTCGACGATGAAATCCTCGCCGGTGTTGCCGAGGAAGTGACGCATCATCCCCGCGGCGACTGGCCTGCCGGTCAGCAACCCGCCAAGGACGATGGCGTACCCGAGGGCCTTGGTCCGGTACGCCCGAAGACTCGGCGTCTCACTGTTCCAAAGGCCCGAGCCGCCGCCCATCATGTTGGCACCCGGCGCGGGCTTGGCGGGGCGGCCGGGCAGGACGGGGCCGGCACTACCGTCCCCTTGTGCCGGTGCCCCCCAATCCGGGGTCGACACGTCCACGCCGTGCATCCCGAGCGTGAGCAGGCTGTCGCGCAGCCGTGCGAGCGCATGGGCCACCGTGCCGATTTCGCCGGGCTCAGCCTCGGCGAGCGCATTGTCGAGAGCACGGGCGTCCGCCACGACCGCGTCCAGCGCCGCGCGCGCTTCGGTGGTGCGGCCGGGCTGCTCCGCCGCACGTGCGGCGGCGGTGAGCACCCTGCCCGTCAGGTCCGTTCCCCCGCCCGCTCCATGCACCGCAGCGGTGATGTCGAGGAGGTCGCCCAGCGAAACCCCGTCGAGGAACGCCGGAGCCGACGTTCCCGTGGGCAACAGCTGCATCGCGACGAGGTGCCACTTGGCGGACAGCTCGGGGCCGATGTGCCTGCCCAGTGCGGCAACCAGGTGCAGCCGCGCGAGTTCGCCGCGAGCGGGAACACGGTCCAGGAACCGCCGGTCGAGCGGACCGCCGGTCGTGTCCATCCAGGACATCAGAGCGCGCTGGGTGCGCAGGTGCTCGAGCATCGAAACGCCCGGGAACGCGTTCGCGCGCACGGTCAGTTCCGGCGCGTAGCGGAGGAACCACTCCGCGGCCCGCACCATGTTGTCGTGCAGGGCCGAGATTCCCTCGGCCGGCGCGAAGGACCGTCGCGGCCCGTGCAGCTCGGGCCAGCCACGCGCGAGCGCCACCGCGCCCGAATGCGTCCGGTACTGCTCGGAGATGTGCAGCGCGTCCGACGGGTCCCTGGTCCGGTCCAGGTAGCCGTAGGACCGCTCGACGGCATCCGCGACGTCCCGCAGAAGCTGTTCGAAGTCGTCGTTGTCGATCCAGCCCCGCGCACTGTCCCGTCCCGGTGGCGGAATGTCCTCGGTCCCGGCGGTCAGCGCCCGGTACGCGGTCATCGCCCGCAAGGCGTCCGCGATCGCCCGCTCCTGGTCCGCACGGTCCATCGCGGTCGGCAGGTCGAGCAGGTGGGTCGACGGGTCGCCGGTCGACAACCGCAACCGCGGCTCAGCGAGTTCCGCTTCCGAGCTGATCCGCAGTGCGAACTCACGACCGGCCCGGTCGACACCGGTGATCGTGACCGTGGGCGGGCTGTGCACGATCTCGACGCCGCGGAGGAACCCGTCGAGGCGAGCCTTGCCCAGGCCGCTCCGGACCACCCCGTCCCACGACTCGCGGGTCTGCCCCGGTTCCGCTCCCCGTGTCCGCTCGGCGGCAACCGGAGCGCCGCTCGTCTGGTCCTGCCCGAACTCGATCTTCATGAGGTCGGCGATCATCTCGCCCAACAGCGGCGACGACAGCTCGCCGAGCTTCGCGAGCGGCAACGAGGCCTCGAAGGTGTTCGTCGCGTCAGCAGACCGGGATGGCCTGGCCGCGATTCCGTCGCGCACGACCATGGTGAAGCTCACGTCGCCCATCGCGACGTCGAGGAGCAGGCCGACCGCCGGCTTGTCCACCAGATCGAACACGCGCGCGCGGACGCCGGCCATGCCGTCGGTGACGGCTGCGGCGACAGCCTGCGCGACGCTCCGATCCCGTCCGAGACTCGGCTCGACGACCGGAGAACCTTTCCGGATCGCGGTGGTGAACCGGTCGACATGGTCGACGGTGGACGGATACCGCCACTGCAGCACCTCGGTCAGCAGCTCCGGCGTCCAGGTCCGCACCTCCGCCAGCTCGTCCGGCAACGCTCCCTTCAGTGCCTTGACCCAGCGCAGCACGACCAGGTGATCCTGGACCTCCCGCCGCATCAGCACGTCCGCGGGTGAACCGTCCAGAGCCGTCGGCACCGTCCGGAACGAGGTGACGACTTCCTTCACCAGACCCGTCGCCATCACGGCGAGCGGGGTCCCCGGCCGCAGACCGACGCGGCCCGTCCCCCAGTCGTACACCGCCGCCGAGTCCAGGTAGGGCGACAGACGGGTCCGTGCGGCCTTGTCGTCCGGGAACGCTTCCGCCAACCCGCTTTCGCTCAACTCGAACGACGAAGCAAGCTTCTCGTCGATCCGCCGCTCGACCTCCTCGGCCGGTATGCCCAGTGCATCGGCCAGCTTCTCGACGTTCTGCTTCGCGAACGTGGACAAGTCTCGCCGGGCGCCGTCGTCGAGGGTGTCCACCACGGCTTCAGCGGGACCGGGCACCCCCCGGAAGCGGGGATTCTCGTACCAGGTGACCTGTTCCAGGAACCGGCCGGATCGCCGGGTGATCTCCCACCAGCCGGCGATCTCCTCGATCGGGACCCGGTCGTGCCGGATGCGCGTCTCCCCCGTCGCGTCATCGGTTTCCGCCTCGCCCCCGCCGGCGTGGTGCTCGTAGATCCAAACCGTCTCCACCTCATCGGCCGTCGCGACCGCCACAGCGTTCGCGAGGTCGGCGGTCGACACGAGCGGGGACTTGGTCAGCAGAGTTCGGTGGGAGTCCAGTGCACGCGGGCTCAGGTCAGTGGTGGCGACGTAGAGCGGAGTGCGCGGCCGGGTCCCGGCGTAGACGATCTCGAGGTCTTGCGGCGGTTGCTTCCGCCCACGTGCCTGCCCGATCAAGATCTCGTCGAGCCGCCACTGCCGGAGCGTCCACTCGCGGAGGCCCGTCCGCTCGCCGTCTTGTTCGCGGATCACCTCCGGGACGAGGTCACCGGGCTCCGCCAACTCCGGTCCCTTGGCTTCGGCGACCGCCGCGAGCATCGAATCGAGGGCCTGCGGCAGCAAGTCCACCGCCTGTTGCAGGATCCGCCCGAGCACGGCGCGCCGTGCGCCGCCGTCGGCGGGGAGTGCGGGAACGGCGAGTTCCATCGGAATGAGCTGCTCCACCCGCTTGGACACGCTCAGCGGAGCGACGTGCAGCCAGGCGCCGGTCTGCGTTGTCTCGGCCGTGACGCGCAGCGCGAACTCGGAACCGCCGGTCAGCCGGACGAGCCAGAGCACACCGGAACCGGAGGGATCCGGGATCCGGCGTGCGCTTTCGACATCCGGCACACCCTCCCCGAACAACTCGGCGACCGTGGCTTCGACGGCGCCGGCATCGCTGGTGGTGGGAGCGCCACCGGGCAGCTCGGACGTCAGCGCGACGTCGCGCCCCGGGATGCGCACCGGCTCCTGCCGTCGCCAATCTTCGCGAATCTCGTACCGGGCGACCACGTCTTCGGTGACGGCGTCACGCACGCCGACGATTCCCGAGTGCGCCGGATGCCCGTTCACCCGGAGCTGATCAGGGGTGTGGACGCCCTGGAACGCGAGAGTTCCCCGCAACCCGTCCGCGAACCGGACCCGCAAGGTGTCTGCCACTCCGTCGAGGCCGTTCGTCCGCGTGCCGTCGAGGAGCAGCTCGATCCGGCCGGCGTCGCCGACGTACGCTCGCTCTGCCTCGTCCCAGTGCAGCCGTGCGGTCCATTCGCCGTCCGGGTCGTCACCGGGACGGCTGACGAGCACGGATCGCGACGGCGCGTCGAACCGGATCCACGTGGCCGCGGTTCCGTCTTCGGAAGCGGCGTAGTGGATCCACGTGCCTGCGACCTGCTCGACCTTCTCCGGCTCGAGGGCATGGGGCAGGACGGGGCGCAGCACGCCGTCCAGCAGGCGGTCCCAGCGGGAGGGCACGCGTCCGGCAGACACCTCCAGGTCGTACAGCGACGCCATCGTCCCGTGGTGGACCTTTCGCCCCGTCGAGCCGACGATGTCGAACTCCCGCGCCAGGCCCGCGCGATGCAGGGTTTGCCACGCCTCGTCTTGAACGTGGACCAGCCCCTGCGGGAAGGGCCCGACCTGGAACAGGCGACCAGGATCGTTCGCTCGTTCGAGCAGCCGTCCCAGTTTGGTGCCTGCGACGCGACCCCACAACGCGGGCGGAATGTTGAACTTGGTGAGGGTGAGACCCGGTCCGGCGTGCCAGCTGTACCGGTCGTACACGTGGACCTGGTACTCCACCTGCACCTGGGGGCGTCCGCCCGTGGGGCTCGGGCCGACGGTCACGACTCCGGTGACGGCGTAGTAGAACGTGCCGACCGCGTGGAACCAGTCATTGCTGGCTCCGGTCGATCCAGGCTCGTAGCGCCACCAGCGCGTCGAGAACGTGTACGTCCCGCCCTCATCACGCGCTTCGGCGGCCTGGGCGAGCCGGAGCGCCTCGAACCGCACGCGCTGCGTCACGCGCTCACGCAAACCAGGGATCTCGCGCAACAGGACATCGGGCTGGACCACGAAGTCCTGCCCGGAGTTGCCGAGGTAGTGACGCAACATCCCGGCGGCGGCAGGCATTCCCCGCGCCAGACCGCCGAGCACGATGGCCCTTCCGAGTGCCTTGAACCCCTGGGACCACACAGTGGGCCGCTCCGAGCCCCATTGACCGGAACCGCCGCCCATGAGGTTCTCGCCCATGGCGGGCTTCGGTGGCGCGGGAGGCAGGAAAACTTCGGCGCCCGTGCTGTGCGCGGCCGGCGAGGTCCAGGTCGGCGACGAGACATCGATGCCGAAGACGGCGAGGTGCCGCAGACTCTCGCGCAGGTCCGACAACGCGTTCGCGACCGGATCGATCTGGCCACGCTCGGCGTCGTGCACCGCGTCGTCGAGCCGCTCCACCCGTTTCGCGACTTCCGTCAGTGCCTCGCGCTCCGCATCCGTCAACCCCGTCACGCGCAACGCGTCGTCGACCGCAGTCAGGATCCTGGACACGAGAGCCACTTCGGCGCCGGGCCCGTACACGGCAGTGGCGAGGTCCACCAGGTCAACGACCGACACACCGTCCTCGTAGGACGGTGTGCCCGGACCCACCGGCAGGAGCTTCTGCGCCGCCGGGATCCAACGGGCGTTCTCCTCGGGGCCGATGTGCCGTCCTAGCGCGGCGACCAGGTGCGCCTGCGCGAACGTGCCCCGTGCCGGCAACCGGCTCAGGTAGCGGCGGTCGAGGGGCCCGCCGATCTCGCGCATCCAGGTGGTGAAGGCCTGCTGTCCGCGCAGGGTCTCGAGCAACGACGAAGCCGGAGCCGGGTGCGCCCGTGTGACGAGGTTCGGCTCCTCGTGGTGCAGCCACTCGTCGAGGAACACCATGTTGCTGTGCGTGCTTTGGACTTCCTCGGTCAAGCTCACGAGATCCTTCTCGTGGGTCGGCGCCATCAGCGTCGAGCTCGTGTTCTCGATCGCGCGAGCGAGGTAGCGCGCAGACCAGCGGTCGGTCGGCGACTGGCGTCCCCCGATTTGTTTGACCGTGCGGAAGAACTGCGCCGCCGCCGCGATGTTCTGTGCCGCCTCCTCGAGAACCTGCCCCAGATCCCACGCGGAAATCCACCCGGCGGGGACTTGCGGGCCTCGCTCGCCCGGTGCCGGAAAACCACCCTCGCCGGTCAGCAGCGCCCGGTACGCGACCACCGCGTGCAGGGCCAGCGCGACCTCGCGCTCCCGCCTGCCCGGAGCCAGCAACAACGGTGACAGCTCGAGCCGGTGGACTGCGGGATCGCCCGTGTGCAGCCGCAGCGCCGGGTCATTCCCGAACGGGGCGGTGATGACCAACCGGAACCTCCGACCCGCGGCGTCCGTTCCCGCCACTGCGACGCCATGCGGAGCGATGGGCATGAGGACGAGGTCCGGGACGTATTCGGACAGCCCGGCGCGCGAAATCCCGCGACGGACGATCTCTTCGAGATCGGCCTGGCCGATGCCCTGGGCCGCGATGCCGGCGGCCGTGGCCGCCGCGGCACCGGACTCCCCGGCTGACGCCTCTGGGCCGGCGAGAGTGGCGGCGATGTCGCCGAGAACCGGCACGACCAGGTCTCCCAGCCGAGCCAGCGGCAGCTCCAGTGCGACCTCGCCGCGGTCCGCCCCGGCGTCGGCCAGCCGAGCCCGCAGCGCCGGGAGATCGACCCTGCCGGAGCCCTCCCGGACGACGATGGTGGTGTCACGATCGGCCGTCGACACCCGGATCGTCACGCCGGACGGGTGAGCCTCTACTTCGGCGACAGCGCCGGGCAGCCGATCGTGGACGGCTTCGGCGAGCGCCTGCCTCGTCGTGCGTTCCCCGCCCAGGCTCGGCTCGACCACGGGCTTGCCCTCGCGGATCGCCGTGGTGAACCGGTCGACGTGGTCCACTGTGGACGGATACCGCCATCGCAGGACCTCCGTCAGCAGCTCCGGCGTCCAGGTCCGCACCTCCGCCAGCTCGGCGCTGAGCGGTGCGTCGAGGGAACGGATCCAGGCCAGCACCGCCTGGTGGTCGGCGATCTCACGGTCGAGCAGCAGGTCGGCCGGGGAGCCGGCGTAATCGTGGGCGGCTTCGGCGGGGGATTCGCGGAACGAGGTGACGACTTCCTTCACCAGGCCGGCCGCGACGACGTCCAGCGCCGCGCCGGCCGCGAGGCCGACCCGGCCCGACGCCCAGTCGTAGACCGCCGCCGAGTCGAGGTACGGCGTGAGGCGGTCCCAGGCCGCCCGGTCACCGCCGAACGCGCGGACGATTCCGCGCGGCGTGAGGTCCAAGACCGACGCGAGCTTCTCGTCGATGCGGCGCTCGACCTCGGCCACCGTCACCCCGAGGGCTTCGGCGACCGCCTCACTGCCCTGCTTGGCGAAGGCCCCGATTTCCGCGCGCAACGCGGTCGGGGACGTCACGACCGGGTACGGGGACGGGACGAGGTCACCGGGGTGCGGGAGTGGCGGTTCCCCGGTCAGCGCGCTGTCCAGGAACCGCACGTCGCCGCGGATGTGGCCGTTCACCAGCTCGACGGTCGCAGTGGCCAGTTCGGTGAGCGCCGCCGCGTCCGTCGTCGGCGGCACGACGAGCTCCACGGGGGCCGCTTGGATCCAGCGGCCGTCCGCGACGCGGCTGCCGGAACGGCCGTGGCCGGCCATCGAGCTGTGGCCGAGGTGCAGTTCGACGGCCGGGACGCGCACCCGCGGCGCGGACGCGTCCGGATCGACACGCACCTGGTACTGCCAGCGCAACCCGTCGGCACGCACGATGCCGATCGCCACACCGTCGACAGATGTGCCGACGCCGGCGGCGGCGAACGCCTCGTGCACGGCACGGACGACCCCGTCCGGATCAGCGGTGGGATCCACGGCGGAGGACGGCAGCCCCATCTCCGACGGCCCGGTCGCCAGCACAGCGGTCGAGGCCGGTGCCGGCGGCGCGACCGTCGCCGTGCCGGCGAGAGGTTCGGTGGCGAGGTGGGCGAGGTCGGGCAGAGTCACCGCCCACCGCCCCCGGAGGTCCTCTACGGAGGAGCGCAGGGCTTCCGGCAGGGTGACGCCCAGGGCGACGGCGACGGGGACCAGCGCGCGGCGCTGCCAGGACGGTTCGACGGGCATCGGGGGCACCACGACCTCGGCGACGCCGTCCTGCACCCAGCGTCCGCCGGCCAGCCGCGCCCACGAACCGCCCTCCGCCGCGGCTGTGACGTCGGCGCGAAGCTCCAGGCCCGGCTGCACGACCCGGGCAGCGGTGGCGGCCGGATCGACACGCACGCGGAACCGGATCACCGGTCCGGCGTCGCGAGCCACGAGCAGCCACGTCGTCCCGTCACCGTCCGGGTCGGGGCGGACATCGCCGGCCCAGTACGCGCCGGTGAGCATGTCCAGGAGCGTGCTCTCGATCCGGTGCACGTCCGTGGTGCTGGTGCGCCACGACTCGCCATCCAGCCGCACCGGCACGTCCCGCTCGCGTCCCGGCAGCGTCACGACGGTCTGCTCACCCCGGGGCGGCTCGACCGCCACGGCGGCGCGGGAATGGGCGTTCGAGGAAAGGTCCGTCAGGGACGGCAGGTCATCCTGCCGCAGGTTCTCGATGACCCGCTTCACGGGCTGACCGGCTTTGGACTGCGCGTCCCGCAGCGCGGACACCACCATCGCGTGCCGGGAGACCGGATCCACCGCAACCGGCGGCAGCACGATCTCGACGGCGTGTGACTGCTCCCAGCGGCCGTCCCGCAGCCGGGTCGCCGGGTCCGCGGCTGGATCGACGCGCAACCGGACGACCGGCAGCGTCACGGACGGGTGGGTTGCCCGGGGGTCGACCCGGACGGTGAACCCGAACCCCTCTGGCCCGAAGACCCCGGACACCGTGGTGCCGTCGAAGGTGACGTCGCGGGCGCCGGTGTCGTGCAGCGTGCCGTTGATGGTGGCGGCCACGAGCGCCGGGTCGGCCGACGTGGTCAGCCAGGGCAACACCGGGGCGACGTCGAGTGCCACGGTGCCGTCCAGGGTGTGGAACACCAGTGCCGGGTCGACCGCCAGCACCACGGACGGGTCGGCCGCGGCCGTGCCGGATTCGGGCGCGGTGATCTCCCGGGTGGCCAGCGCCGGCCACCCGGTGGACGCCACGTCTTTAGCGAGCCCGCGGATGGCGGGAGGCACCCGCGTCAGGAGCGCCTGGACCAGCGCTTCGGCCACCTCGGCCTGCCACATCGGATGCACCGGCACCTGAGGGACCACAACCGTCACCGGGTCCTGGACCCAGCGCGCACCATCGAACCGTGGCGGCGGCACCGTCACCGCGGGCTCGGTGGCGTCCGGGTCCACGCGAACCGCCAACCGCCACGAGACGCCTCGGTCCGTCAGCGTCCAGGTCGTGGTCGCGCCATGGGCCTCGCGGTCGGCGTGCACGCCGGCGCCGGCGAGCGCTCGTTCGACCGCATCGGCCATCCCGTTCTGGTCGGGTGCCGTCACGAAGATCGACGAGGAGCGCGGCAGCGCCACCTGCAGCACGCGCCCGGCGCGCTGCTCGGCACCCAGGTTCGGCTCGGGCATCGCGCGTCTGCCGTCCGCCGCCGACAGCACCTCGCCGACGTGGTCGATCCGGTCATGGAATCCGAGCTGGGGCGCGGCGCCGAGCACTCGACCTTCCCGGGCCCGCACGTCCGCGAACACCTCGCGCCGCGGACCGTCGAAACTGTCGAGCCAGGCCATCACGACACGGTGGTCCGCCGCCCGGCGCCGGGCCGTCAATCGCCGGACCTCGGCCGGGTCGCGGGAGTCGAGACCGCGGACCTCCTCGGCCAGGGGCGTCGGTCTCAGCGAGGCGATGACACCCCGGGCGAGTTCGGTGACCACGTCAGCCGCCGGTACGCCGAGCCGGACACCGACGCGGCCGGCCTCCGCGTCGTACACGCTCGCCGCGGTCACGTACGGTGTCAGCCGCTCCCGAGCGGCGTCATCTCCGGGGAACGCGCGGGCGATGCCCTGCTCCCCCAGTGCGAACGCCGTCGCCGCCAGCTCGTCGAACCGGGCCTCCACTGTGGACAGCGGCACGCCAAGCGCGTCGGCGATCGCCTGGGCGCCGGACTTGCCGAAGTCGGCCAGCGCCTGCCGCGTGCCGTCGGCGAGGTCGGTGACGGCACGGGCGTCCGCGATCAGCGCTCCGGGATCGCCAGCAGTCCCTCCCGGGACAGATCCATCGCGTCCAGCAGCAGCCACAGGGTCCGGCGTTCCGCCGCCGTCACCGGGATCCGGTGCCGCGACAGCAACCGTACCGTCGCCTGCGTCAGGTCCTCCCAGTCCTGTTCGTCCTCGGCGTCCTCCAGTTCCCAGCGGTCCGTCTCCGGAATCCGCTCGCCGAACGTCGCCCGTAGGGTCTTCGCCTTCTCCGCGATCTGCGGCTCGCTCAGGCTGGTCACCTCGGGCAGCCCGGTCAGCGCCCTGCGCAGCCCGTCCAGCGTCGTCGCCAGCCACTCCGGCTGTCCCGGCTTCGCGAACGTCCGCAGCAGTTCCCGCAGCTGTGCCCGTTCCCGGGTCGACACCGGCCTGTCCGTCCGCGCCAGCGTCCCGATCAGCACCTGTGCGGTCTCCAGCCACTCCCCCGCGTCGCGGTCCTGCCGCACCGTCCGCAGCCTGTCCGGCGGAATCCGGTCGGCCAGCCGTTCCGGCAGCTTCGCCATCAGCGCGGCCACCTCGTCCTCGGACAGCGCCACCGCTTCCACCCTCTCCCCTCGGCGGATTCGTCCGGACGCCCGGCGCGTCGGCGTCCGGCACGGCGTCGCGGATCCTGTTCTGCTGGTCGATGAAGATCTCGACGTCGACGCCAGCGTAGTGCGCGTGCACGACGTCCCGGTCGTCCGATCCCGGCGCCGGTTCGAAGTTCCCCGCCAGGAGCGCCTCGTCGGTGATCCGCGTCAGGACGCCCTCGATACCGCCCGGTTCCCGGGTCCAGGCCTCGGGGAACAGGGTCACTCCCGGCGCCCGGCTCGCCGGCCCGCGCCGCTTCAGGAGCTTGTCGAGCGTCTTGGGCAGGATGCTGGCCGGTGTGGCGTGCCGCGGCGGCCCCGCCGGGTTCTTGACGACACCGCGGCCGTCGATCGGGTAGGCGGTCTTGATCTGCCCGCCCGGCAGCACCACGACCCGGACGAGCACCCCGTCCCGCTCGGCCTCGAGCCGCCACGCCGGCCCCCGGTCAGGGTCCCACTCGACGCGGTCGGGGTGGCGGGCGATCGCCCGGATGATGTCCAGGACAGCCGGGTCCTCGCCCCACCGCGCCGGGAACTCGGACTTGTTGGGCACGCCCTGACCAGAGCGGTGCCCGCCGCCGGTCTCGTCGCCTTCGAAGATGTGTCGGCGCCGGTCCTCCTCGACGCGCAGCGTGGACAGGTCAGGGCGCTGCGGATGCCTGGCCACCTCGGGCGAGTCCCAGCCGTTCGGGCGGGTGCCGTCGGCGAAGGCGGCCACCGTCTCCGCCACGGTGCGGCCGTCCACGAGCGGCGCGACGGCCATGCCGACGACGGCGTCGCCCAGCGCCGCCTTCCCGACGAGTGCGACCGGCAGGGTGGGGCCCACGACTTCGAGCTCGGCACGCAGTGCCGCGAGGTCGCCGTGCAGCCGCACCACCGCGACATCGGTGCCGTCGGCGCGCCGCAGCGTGAAGTGCGCGGGCACCGCACCGGTCTGCTCACCGTCGACCCGGACGAGGGTCACCTGCCCCTGCACGCCCAGGCGAGCGGCCGCGAACGCGGCGACCTTCCCGGCGGCGAACTGGCGCATCGGCCCTGCTGAGTCGCCACCGTCCCGTTCGGCCACGACCAGGCGCTCCAGGAAACCGACGTCGACGGGTTCCCGGTCGTCGCGCACGGTGTCGGGGGCGCGCGCGGGCTCGGTCGTGCCGTCCGGGTACCTGGCGGCGAGGTCGTCGCGGCGGGCGATCGCCATCTCGGCCAGCTGCCCGGCCAGGACGGGGTCCGAAATGATGCCACGGACGGTCCGGCGGATCGCGTCGTCGCTGATCGACGTGACCGCACGCACCGAGGCGCGTTCCAGGTCGGCGGGCATGTCGCGGAACAGTTCGGCCGTCTGTGGGCTGCGCACCGGCGAGCGGAGGTGCTCCGCCTCGATCACCACTGCGCCGAACGGGAGGTGACCGGCGATCGAGCTCTTCGGGTCACCGGTGTTGGCGTGCGTCATCGTGCCGCCGAACTCGACCCGCATGGGCCCCTTCGCGGTCATCACGATGTTGCTGCCCTCGAAGCCACGCAGATCGGAGTGGCCGAGCCAGGCATCCGCGCCGAACAGCGCCCAGAACACCCGCTGCTGCTGCTCGTCCAAGGCGGCGAAGTCGGTCAGCGCTCCGGTGTTGTCCACCCAGCGGCTCGCGACACCGACGGGCCGGCTCTCCCCGAAGCGGCCGTCCAGTCGCACGAGCCTGGTCTCCGGCACCGGGGCGTCGATCCCGGTCGCGGTGCGCACCTCGTCCGCCACCATGCGGTAGAAGGATGCGGCGAGCACCTCCACCTCCGCCTGTTCGACGGTGACCGGCGCCTTCACGTACCAGCGGCCGTCGGGGCCTTCGAACACGCCGCCGCGCAACGACCCCTGCCTGCCCCCCACGTGGTTCAGGTCGTCGAGCCCGGGCAACGACTGTCCGGCGACCGCAGCGTTGAGGACCTTCGCGTCGTTCTCGGCAACCCGCAGCAGCGCCGAGTCGGTGTACGGCCAGCCCTTGCCCTCCCAGTGACGCTGGTAACGGCCGGTCTCGAACAGCTGATGCCCGGTGATCCCGGCGCGCAGCACTTCGACCTGCTGCTCCGGCTCCAGCGAGCCGACGAGATCGCGCAGGGCGTCAGCGCGGACGACGTGACCGTCCAGGCCGGCGGACCACCGCAGCACACCGGCCAGTTCGGACGACGGCGCCTGCGCCGCGGTGATCATCCGCGCGGACTCGATCGAGCCGTCGGCGCGGACGACGACGGTGAGCGGCAATCCGTCGTGGGCGCCCCGGACCTCGAAGGCGCCGAACAGACCCCGGGCGGTGGCGAGGATCTCTTCGGGCTCCCTGGCGACCGACAGCAGCGCCTCCCGCACCCGGTCCGCGGCGTCATCACCCACTTCCGCCGCCACGGCGGCGACCACGTCGTCCGCGACGGAGACCGTTCCGGGATAGGCGACGTCGGACCAGCCCTCGGGGGTCACCCCGTGGATCCGCGGCGAGCCGGCCACGTCCGGCCCGTCGAGCACGGCGCCGAGTTCGTCGGCGAGCGTGCGGGCGAAGACCCGGGGGTCGCCGGTCAGCGCGTCGCGCGGGACGTCGGCCGCGACCGTGACGAGCACGTCCTCGCCGGACCACGGGCTGTCCTCGGCACGCAACTGTTCCGCGGCCCGCCGCGCCAGCTCGTCCG
Source organism: Amycolatopsis sp. NPDC006125 (assembly GCF_040614195.1). Lineage (NCBI taxonomy): Bacteria > Bacillati > Actinomycetota > Actinomycetes > Pseudonocardiales > Pseudonocardiaceae > Amycolatopsis > Amycolatopsis sp. NPDC006125. The sequence goes on along the minus strand of NZ_JBEXTZ010000014.1, from coordinate 27,688 downwards.
GTGCCGACCTGCCCTCGCCGTCGAGGACGACGACCGCCGGCTGACCGGGGTTCTGGTGCACGACGACTCCGGCGCTCCGGTTCTCCGGCAGACGCAGCTGGTCGGCGCCGGAGGGCACCGGCGCGGTCCGCAGGATCTCCAACCTGCGCGCGGCGAGCCACCGGCGCTGGAGGGCGTCGGCGCGGCCGAGTTCGGCGATCCGGCGGTCGATCTCGGCCACCCGCCCGGCGTGCGCCACCGCCTCGGGCGTCGTGAAGCGGATCGTGAGCGAGCGGCCACCCAGGGTACGCCAGGTGGTGCGCCAGCCGTGGTCACCGCGGCGGCCCCACGCGATGTCGGCGTCCCGCAGGGTGAGCCCGCGCCGCGCGAGGTCGTCGATCACCGTTTGCGCCCCGTCGGCGAAAGAGTCCTCGGCGAGGGTGATCGTGTAGCTCAGCGGCTCGTCCGTCGTCACCGCCGCGCCCGGCACCGCCCGCACCGCTTCGCCGACCGCGGGCACGTCCGTGTCACGCCGGTCGAGGGAAGCGGTCACCGGCTCCTCGAACCGCAGGTGCAGGACCTGACCGGAGTCCTGGTGGGTGACCGCGACCCGGCCGTCCGCCGTCATCCCCGTGCGGCGGAAACCGTTGTCCTGCAGAGAGTCGAGCACGGTCCGGCTGTCACCGGCCTCGGCAACCTGCACCAGGTACCGGACGGGACGGCCCGCGCTCAGGTCGGCCAGCGACGCGGCCGCCTCCGGCAAGAGCAGGGCGCCCTCGGCTGCGCCGACCGCCGCCACCAGCGGCGAGAGCCAGCGGCCCGCGTCGCCGGGCCCCGGGCGCCCCGCCTCGGTGTGGGGGCCGGGCGAGGGCTGGCCACGCAGGATGTCGCCCCGCTCGCTCAGGAGAAGGTTGAGAACGACGCCGTCCCGCTCGCCCCGCACGAGCCACACGTCCCTGTCGGCGTTCCACTGCACCCAGTCCGGCCGCCGGGCGATGTCCCTGGCGAGGGCGCCGAGCGCGGTCCGCGGATCCGCGCCCTCGTCGAACCAGCCGGCCGCGATGCGCAGGCGGCGCGGATCGGTCGCCGTGGGGCCGTGTTCGTCCGCGAGCCGGTCGCGGACGTCGGCAGACAGGTTGATGTCGCCCAGCGCGGGGCGCTTCGGGTGTCCGATGACCTCCGGCGAGTCCCAGGCGTTGGGCCGGGTTCCCGCTCCCTGCGGAAGCGCGATCTCGTCGACGCCGTGCGGCGCGATCGCGGCGCCCAGGATCTCCTGCCGCTGCTGCGGCGAGGCGTCGTCCAGCCGGGCGAGGTGGGCGCGCGCGGCCACGGAATCGGGCGTCTCGAACCGGAGGACGATCCGCTCCCCCGACTCGGTGCGGGTCCACTCGGTCGTCACCCCGGGATCGTCGCCGTCCCACGCGAGCCGGGTGGTGTCGAGGCGGAGCCCGGTGTCGGAAAGCGCTTGCAGCACCGCCGTGGTGTCGTGCGCGAACGTCGCGGGCTCGGGCATCCGCACCGAATACCGCACCGCCTCACCGGGACCGGGTTCCGGCGCCAGCGGATCCGGCACGAGCCGCGCACCCCGCACCGAGGTCGCCACCGCGTGCGCCACCGGCCGTAGCGCGGGATCCATGTGCGCGGCGACGGAGCCGTCGGAGAGGTCGCCGAGGCCGCGCACCATGCCGTGCAACGTGCCGAGCGCCTGGCGCATCAGCATGTTCACCACGAACCGCTGCTGCGCGGTGTCGCCGGGGGCCTGGCCGGAGATGCGGATCTGCGCGGGGCTCACCTGCACGCCTTCGGCGGACACGCGCGGCGGGACGACGACGTAGGTGCCTGGCGGCAACTGGGAGTCCACCACCGGAGCGACGTCGAGGTTGACGTCGTCGTAGAACACCCGCGCGGTGCGGGCGCCGATCTCCGCCCTGCCGGGCAGGACGGGCTGGTCGCCGTCGAGCCGCACCGGCATCGCGTCACCGAGGGACGGCGCGGTCGGGGTCAGCACCGTGGTCGGTGCGGCGGCTTGCCCGAGGCCGCGGAGGTAGTCCTCGATGCGGTTGCCGACCTCGGCGCTGTGGTCGGCCGTCTCCGAGCGCAGGGTGCCCACGGTCCGCTGCACCGGTTCGGTCGGCACCTGCTGGATCTGCCGCAGGCCGACCGCCTGGTGCGGCTGCTCCAGCCCGGGCACGCCCTGCGCGAGCGTGCGCAAACCGTTGTCCAGCAGGGAATCCAGCTGATCGGCCGTGGTGCCCTCGCCGATCAGGATGGTCCCCTCGGTCACCTGCCGGGCCGTGCCGTCCGCGCCGACCAGCCAGGAGCCGGGGTCGACACGCACCGTGCCGGCCGGGACACGCCCGTCCAGCCCGACGTCGAACGCGACGCGGGTGCCGCCGTCGAAGTGGGCGAGCATGGTGCCCTCGCCGGGGTTCCCGGTGAGGGCGTGCAGGCGGCCGCGGTCGGGCAAGGCGGTGGAGCCGGGGACGGACGCGCTTTCCTGGCGGTGGCGGAGCGCGCCGGCGAGGGTGTCCTCGGTCGTCACCTCGTCGCTCCGGGGCTCACCGGCGCTCAGCGAGCGGGGCAGCGCGCGCCAGTGCGTCCCCTCGGGGTGCCGGGTCATACCGCCGCGCGGAACCGACCGCCCGTGCGCGGCGGACACCGAGTCCGGCCGCACCACCGGCGACTGCGCGAACAGGTGGTCCATCGCCTGGTTCAGCGCGAAGTGGGCGTTCCGGCCGAGGGTCGACACCTCCTCGACGTACTCGCGCGGCTGGCGGAACTTCGGGATGAGCCGCCGCTTGACCACTTGCCCGCGGTCGAGCGAGACGTGCGAAGAGACGTGGAGCACCGCGGGAGCGACCTGGACGGCGCCCTCGAACCGGCCCGCGTGGACCTCGACCGTCTCGGCGGGCAGGGTGCTGTCGAGCACCACCCGCACCTGGACGACCTGGCCGTCGGACGACCTGAGGGTGAACACGCCGGTGTTCTTGTCCAGCTCGATGTGACCGTCGGGCCGGAACCCCTCCAGGAACCGGGCGACGACGGACTTCGCGGCGTCGGGCCACTCCGTGGTGGACTCCGGCGTCTGCGGACTCGCGAAGCGCTGGACGCCCGCCGCTTCGGACCGGTGGTCGGTGGTCCTGGGACCGGCCGCCGGTTCCCGTTCGCTGTCGGGGATCTGGTCGTCCGGCGTCCGGGTCCGGTGCTCGTCGAGGCCAGGAACCTCGTCCGGGGCCGCACGGGTGTCGCTGGTCTTGGGGCCGGTGGGCTCGCGTTCGCTGTCCGGGATCTGGTCGTCCGGCGTGCGGTGGCGCTGCTCGTCCAGACCGGGGACGTGGTCACCAGCCCCGCGCCGGTCGGTGACCTTGAGGCCGGTCTCCTCCTCGTCGGCCGTGCGGTGGTCGTCAGTGGTGCGGCCGTGATCCGGAGCGGTGCGGTCGTCGCCCTGGCGCCCGGTTTCGTCCTGGCCGCCGGTGTTCACGCCCTGACTGTCGCCGGACCGGCCGTCGTTCTGACCGCCCGTGTCCGCGCCCTGGCGGCCGGCGTCCGCGGGCCCGCTGCCCTCACCACCGGCGTTCGCGCCCTGACTGCCGCTGTCGGCTGACCCGCCGTCCCGGCCACCGGAACCCTGGCCGCCGGCATCCGCGGACCCACCGTCCCGGCCGCCGGCGTTCGCAGCCTGGTCACCGGTGTCGGCGGACCGCCCGCCGGCATCCGCGCCCTGGCTGCCGGCGTCCGCCGGACGGCCGTCGCCGTTGGCGTTCGCGGCGGAAGCGCCTTCGGGCGCCGTCGTGCCGGGGCTCGCGCCCGCGGCGACCTGCCGTCCTTGCTGCGCCTGGGAACCGTTGTCCGCAGCGGTACTGGCGGTGCGGCCGCTGTCTGCCTCGCCGGAACGCTGCCCGCCATCGGCACCCTCGCCTCCGGAACGTCGCCCGCCGTCGGCACCCGCGCCCGCGGAACGTTGCCCGCCATCGGCACCCGCACCGCCGGAACGCTGCGCCGTGTTGCCGCCGTCGGTCTGCCGTCCCGGACCACTGCCGGAATCTCCCCGGTTGGTGCCGCCGCTCTGGCCCGACGTCTGCGCACGCGTCCCGGTGTCGCCGCCGCGTGCGCCCGTGTTCCCGCCGCCCTGCGACCCCGCGGAACCGGAACCACCAGAACCCCCGGCCGAGCCCGCGCCACCGGGATCGCTGTACCCGCCCCAGGCGCCGACCGTCGACGGTGTCGCCGTGGGGGACGGCGCGACGAACCGGGTGAAGTCGGGGGTCGTCAGGTGCTGGAAACTCGTGTTGAGGACCTGGAGGTTGAGCCCCGCTTCCTTCCAGCTCGCCTCGCCGATGTACTTCTCCCAGGCGCCACCGACCGCACCACCCCACGCGGCCTGTTTGATCGCCTCCCAGCCGAGCGGGTTGTCGGCGCCACCGCGCTGCGCGCCGACGGGCACCACGTCCCCTTTGCTGTCGACCCCGTATTCGTTCCACTCGCCGGTCTTCGCGAACTCCACGAGGCTCTTGCCGAACCCCTTGAAGGCTTCCGGGTTGGTGAACGCCACGGAGCCGAACTGGCCGGCCGCCCCGCCGAGGGCGCCGGCGGCCAGGTAGCCGGGCAGTTTCGTCGACAGGCCCAGTGGCGCACCACCGAGAGCGGCACCGGCGAACGCCCCCAGGGTGCTCATGCCGTTGTACGAGAAGTCGCCGCTGACCGGCTTGCCGTTGTCGAACTTGCCGTACTCCTTCAGCTGGAAGTAAGTCTTGGCTTGCCCGACCACATCGGGGATGACGCCGTAGATCGCCGCGCTGCGCAGGCCGTAACCGACCACCCGGCCGCCGACGACCCGCCTGGCCGTCAGGCCCTCGACCCGGAGCGTGTGCCGGACGGCGTCGTCGATCACGCCGCGCATCGCGGCAGGCACCCGGGCGCCCGCCGCGATCGCCTCGCCGCGGAACCCGCGGCCGAGCTGGATGGCGATCTCCCGCTGCACCGCGCCGCCGCCGAGCTGCCGGAGCTCCTGGAAACCGAGCTGGCGGCCGGCCGCGTTCTCCAGCGCCTGGCGGATGATCTTCTGCTGGACCTCGCGGGCGGCCTGGCGTCCGGCGATGTTGGTGAACCTGAGGTTCTGCGGGAGATGGGTGACGATTTCCAGCCCGCGCCGTCCCGCCGCCGCCCCGAGGTGGACGAGGCCGCTGCCCAGGCGCTCGAGCCCCTCGATCAGCCCGTGGATCGCCGCACTCCGGGCGCCCGCCCAGGTGAACTCGCGGAGGGCGACCCGGATCGCGATGTTGCGGATCGCGTCCAGCGCCTCCATGATCAGGCGCCGGAGGGTGATCGACACCGTGGTGATGATGATCGGGATCTCGATCAGCGAGACGCCCCACGTCGCCAGCGCCTGGAACAGCGCTCGCCCCAGCTCGAACGCCATCATCGCCAGGTTGAGCTGGTAGCTGTTCTTCGTCAGCACCACGGTCTGCAGGAACTGCTGGCTGGCCTCCATCATCTGACGGCTGCCCTCGGCCAGCTGCAGCACCGTGGTGTTGAACTGCGACATCATCATGCCGAACTCGGCCGGCGCGGCTCCGTGGTACTGCTGCTGGATCCGCTCGGTGAGCTTCGACGCGTCGATCTGGAAGTCGTAGGTCGCCTGCTGCTGGTCCGCCCAGAACTTGACGACCTCGACGATCTTGTCCGGGTCGCCCTTCGGGTACTCGCCGAACAACCCGCGGATGAGCGTGGTGGTCTTGACCGGGACGAGGGTGACCCCGAGGAACTTCTCCCAGGCGTCGATGTAGGCGTCGACCTGCCCGGCGAAATCCATCATCGCGTTCGCGAAGGCTTCGGTCCAGTCATCCGTGGGACTGCTCACCGATCACCTCCCCGACTCGACGACACGAAAAAACGTTGCTGGCGCGGAAGAACTAGGTCTGAACGTCGTTCACCATCTTGAGGTTCTCCAGCTCCCCCTCGTACTGCGTCATCGCAGCCTTCTTGACCATACCGCCGATCTCGGCCAGTTGATCACCGAGAGTGCCCTGCGCCTTGAGGACCTTTTCGGGGTTGTCGTTCTCGCCGTACTTGGCGAAGAAGCCCTCTCCCATGCGGTCGTTGCCGAAGGTGTCGAGTGTGGCCAGTTTCGCGTGTTCGGCCTTCGCGGCCGCGGCCTGTCCGCTGAACTCGGTGCCGATGCCGCTCAGCTGACCGCCCATGGACGCGATCTCGTGGGCGCTGGTGTTGATGGAGACGAAACCACCGCTCATTGCTCTGCCTTCCGCTCGGCGTAGATTTCGGCGTCGGTCCGCTGGAGGTAGTCCATGGCGCCGGCGCGTTCGGGCTGCACCTGGTTCTGCAGCTCGGTGAACACGGGCGAGAAGTTCTCGGCCATCACTTCCTTGATCTGAGCCTGCACCTGGGCCACGGCCTCGGCGGACGCCTCCAGGATCGCGGCCTGAAGCGCGGCGGCGTCCGGCTTGCGGAACACCCGCGGGTCGATCTCCAGGTCGACGAGCTGGCCGCGCAGCCCCACGACCACCTTGACCGTGCGGTCCGGCGACCAGGCGACCCCGGTCATGCCGAGCATCCGCTCCTGCGCCGCCGGGAGGTTCGCGGTCGCCTGCCGCAGTTCGTCCAGCATTTCCTCGAAAACCGGGTCCACCCGGTCGGAAGAGAAGTTCAAGCCCGTCTCCCATCCGTTCGTCCACCCGGCACAGCGGCGACATTGCCACATGCGGCGGGCACTCCGATAGCATTCGGCGCGTGCAAGCCAAGCGTCTTCGATCGGCACTGGCCGCCGCGGTCACCGGGCTCGCCGTCGTCACGGTGACCCCGCAGGCCGCGCAGGCCCAGCAGAACTGTGTCGTTTCGGGGGAGCTCCTGGTTCCCGTTCCGTGGTCCCAGAAAATGCTCGCACCCGATCGGGTGTGGCCGCTGAGCACGGGGGCCGGGCAACGCGTGGCGGTCCTCAGCACCGGCATCAGCGACAACCCGCTCCTGGCCGGGCACATCGCGGAGCGCGCGAACTTCGCTCCGGCCGGCACCGGTCAGCCCAGCGGCCTGCCCGACTGCCTGGGCAACGGCACCGGGGTCAGCGGCATCATCGCCGCACAGCCGAGCGGCGCGGTGGGGTTCCACGGCATTGCGCCGGGAGCGCAGGTCCTGTCCGCGAAGGTCGTCGCCGACCAGTACCCGTCCAACCGAAACCCGCGCGAGACCGTCGCCCCGGAAACGCTGACCGCGGCGATCAACTGGGCCGTCGACCGCGGCGCGACGGTGATCGCGGTCCCGACCATCACCTACGACGACAACGCCGCCCTGCGCGGCGCCGTGCAGCGGGCGCTCTCCCGCGGCATCGTGGTCGTGGCTGCCGTCGGCGAAACCGCGAGCAACGAACCGCCCGGCCTGGTCCCCTACCCGGCGGCTTACGACGGCGTCGTCGGTGTGGGCGCGATCGCCGAAAACGGCGTCGTGACCCAGAACTCGCGCCCCACGGCCGTGGATCTGGTGGCGCCGGGCGCGAACGTGGTGACGACCTTCCCGAACGCCGGCCTTGGCACCGCTTCTGGCACACAGTTCGCCACCGCGTACGTGGCGGCCACGGTCGCGCTCGTCCGTTCCTACCGGCCGCAACTGTCCAACACGGACGTCGTGCAGCGGCTGTACGCCACCGCGTCCCCGGCTCCCGAAGGCACGGGCAGCGCGTACTACGGCTTCGGTGTCGTGAACCCGTACCAGGCCGTGTCCGACGACATCGCCGCCGGCAACCCGGTGACGCTGCCACCGCTCACCCCGGTCACCGTCGACCCCGAGGTCGCCGCGCGACAGGCCGCCGAAAACCGCAGTGACGACTGGGCGTTCATCCTGGCGGCCGCCGGTTTCGCGCTCGTGCTGCTGGTGACCGCGATCGTCGTGTTCGGACCGCTCGGCCGCCGCCGCCGCTGGCGCGCCGGACTCGCCCCGGTTCCGCAGGACCGGCCCGAGGACGAGCGTCCGGAGCCGCCTGTCGAACTGTTCAGCGACCGCCCCAAGCGGTCCTGATCCCCTGCTGCACAACGATTCCCTCCCCGGTGTTCCCAGCGTGAGACAAGCCGGTCCCGGAGCGTGTTCGCGCTCCGGGACCGGCTTCGGCGGTCGAGCTCTCAGATGTTGAAGTAGCCCCTCGCCTGCATGTCCTTGTCGAACGCGTTCTCGGCTGCCCTGATGACGGCGTTACCCATGTCCTGGTGGGTGCTGCCGAAGTTGTTGACGCGCTGGTTCCAGATCTCCTGGGCCTCGTCGAACGCCGTGGCGGCCGCACCGTTCCAGTCTTCGGCCAGGATGTTCTTGGCCTTCTGCTTGAACTGTTCGAACAGCTGGATCAGCTCGCCGGATTTCGTGATGTTCGTGGTGCCGGTGTCACCGACCGTGCCGTCGTAACGCAGAACCATGTCTGTCCCCTTCCGAAGCTGCTGCGCCGTCAGGCGGAGGCGGTTCCGCCGAGCCGGCCGAAGTTCATGCCGCCGGAGCCCGGCGCGATGGCGTTGATGACGTTCTGGCTGTCCTGGTCCTGGTTGGTCAGCAGGTTGGTGGTGCTGAGGATGCCGTTCACCAGGTTGTCGAGGATGGGAGCCAGCTGGCTCTTCCAGAAGTTCAGCATCTCGTCCTGCTTGCCGAGAGCGGCGGTCGAAGCGCCGCCCAGCCAGCTGGCGCCGACCACGCCGGCGTAGTCGCTGTGGATGCTCGAGCAGAGCTGCTCACCCTGGTCCTTGGCATCGCTGAGCAGCGTCCTCAGGTGCTGGGTCTGTGTCTCATCGAGTTTCAGGACCACGCCTGATCACCCCCATATCACGGGACATTTATCAGCAGAATAGGCGGCGCGGCTGACATCCCCCCGTCGCCCCGTACCACCCTGGCACGAAGCAAAACCGCTGGTCAAGACTTTCTGCCAGAGATTCACGGACGCCCGGTGCGGGCCGACTACGGGACCGCCGACACCATCGCCGCGGACGGGTTCAGCGTCGGGCCCTCCGGGATGCGCTGCACGAGCGCGGCGGGCATGTCGACGGCCGACGACGCCGAGTACCCGAGCTGGGCCAGCACGTCCTCCGACGGCACCGGGTACCGCAGGCCGGTGTCGGTGACCAGCGTGTACGCGCCCGTGGTCGCCGTGGCCGACGGCAGCACCCGCACCACGGCGACGCTGCCCGGCGGGACCAGCACCCGGTCGGCAAGCTTCGTGCCGGTGCCGCTCTCCACAGTGGTGTCGATGGCGGCCGTCATCGCGTTCGGGTCACCGCCGATCGAGATCACCGGGTCGGTGCGCGCGTCGTGGGTCTCCGAGCACAAGGCGGCGCGGCCCTCGTCCGGCACGATGGCGAGCTCCGGCGGCAGCGACGGCGGGGCCGCCTCACCCTCCGCGGGTGCCAGCGCGTTGCTGGTCGGGGCCGCGTTCGCGGCCGCCGCGGGGATCTCCTTGGGCTGCATGGAGTACTGGCCGGAGATGATCCGCACCTGCAGCTCGGTCAGCGGGGCCAGCCCCTCCTGCCGGACCAGGTAGTACTGCACGCCGCGGGACAACGGGTAGTAGACGACGTCGCCGACGGCGAACCCACTCAGCACTGTGGACGGCGATCCCTGGCCGGGCACGTCGATGCGGCCGATGTCCTGCCCCACCGGCAGCCCGTTCAGCCACGCCGTCCCCGCGTCCACCGCGGCGGCCTGCGCGCCGAACACCGAGCGGATCACCGCGGCGTCGGTGATCCGGTAGCGGTGGTTGTTCCACACCAGGTAGACGGTGCCGTCGGTGAAGTCGCGGGCCAGGATCGCGCGCTGCCCGAGCGGTGCGCCGCCCGGCATCGGCTGCCCGACCATCAGCGTCGTCGTGGTCAGCGGGGCGCCGGCCAGGTTCTGCCCCAGCACCGAGCACATCGTCCACGGCGTCGCGGTCGCGCGGTTCGCGGGCGGCAGCGAGGCAGGCGCGCCGGGGATGCCCACGGCGGGCCTGCGCGGCAGCCCGGCGAGGTCCTTGCCGGACACGCGGTGCGGTCCGGCCTTGTCCGCGCTGGTCAGCAGCCGTGCCGAGGCGTAGTTCAGGGTCGGTTGCAGCTCACCGGACTGGTACACGAACGTCGCGCCCGTCTCGCGTTCGATCACCACCGCGCCGTCGGTTTTCCAGGACGTGCCGCCGACCCCGGTGAACACCCCGTAAACACCGAAGCCCGCGGCGACCAGCACCGCGATCATCACCCCGGCGAACACCGCGCCCACTCCGCGCCGCAACGGGGTCAGCTCCGGATCGGTCTCGTGCACGATGAGCGCGGAGGTCACCCGCTGCATCATGAACTGGTAGGCCTGCAGCTGGTCGCGACGAGTGGGCACGCCTATCCCTCAGCCGATCGAGGCCATCAGGCCCTGGACGTATGCGAAGAATCCGGTGATGAACCCCGCGAACGGGATCAGGGCCACGATAGCCATGACGTCCACGATGTCCGCGATCCGGCCGAACCACGGCGACGGGTTCTTGCGGGAATAGACCAGCCCGGCCGCCGCGACCAGCAGCGCGAGCACCACCAGCGCCAGCAGGAACAGCCCGATCCCGCCGTTGCCGGACGCGGTGGAAAAACACCAGTCGGCCAGTAGCGCGAACACCCACAGCCCGGCGACCAGCAGCGGGATCCGCTGGCGCGGCACCGGGAACAGCCGGGCCCGCAGGAGCAGCGCCGCGCACGCGAGGATCAGCATGATCAGCCGCGATCCGCCGCCGTGCGCGGCGAGGGGGATCGACGACAACGCGCTGATCAGCGCGGCGCCGGTGAGGAAGCCGGTGAGCAGTTCGTCGGCACGGGCGGCGGCGTCGAACACCGCCGGGGTGGCCGGGTGCGGTTCGTCGTTGAGCAGGTCCGCCGAGCGCTGCGGCAGCGCGGGCAGCGGGACCCGGCCCAGCCGCAGCGCCAGCCACGGGTACCCGGGCAGCAGGCCGATCGCGATGGTCAGGACCAGCGCGCCGGCCGCGTCCGGGTCCATCCAGCCGCCGAACAACGCGCCCAGCGCGCCGAGGAACCCGGTGCTGATCGCGGCGACGAACACGCGGCTCATCGCGCCCACGCCGAGGTAGCCGACGATGCCGAAGACCAGCAGTGAAATGGTCCCCAGCAGCAGCTGCGCGGACCCGAAGGAGAACAGTCCCAGGTGGTCCGGCGCGGTCGGCAGGTAACCGCCGAGGAAGGCGTACGGCAGCGCCGATCCGGCGAACACCGCGCCCGCGTAGGCGTCCGGCACCGCGCGCGCCACCACGATGCCCAGCGCGGTCAGGGCCACCGCGGCCCCCAGCGTGATCAGGCCGGCGCTCAGCCACGGTGGTTCGAACAACAGGGCGGCGAGGCTGCCCGCGCACAGCAGCACGGCCGCGATCACCAGCCCGGCCCGCCGAGTGGCCGCGCGACCCCAGCTGCGGCCGTAGCGCCGGGCCCCGCTGGCGATGGCCTCGACCAGGTCGTCGTATTCGATCTCGGGCCAGTCGACCGGGCCGGGGACCAGGTGCAGGATCTCGCCGTCGCGCACCTGCTGCGCGGCGAGCGTCTGCTGCCCGTCGAGGCGCTCGCCGGTCGGGCGCCGCAGCGACCAGCCGCCGTGCTGCTCGCCGGTGTCCGGCGCGTCCTCCCCCGCGTGGCGCAGGATGTAGGGCAGCAGTTCCGCGACCGGCACGTTCTCCGGGAGCGCGACGTCGATCCCGCGTTTCGGGGTCGTGATGCTCACCTTCGCGAGGGTCGTGCCCATCGCCGACGTCATGCTGCCCCTACCTCCAAATTGGACCCCGAGACCGGCTGGGAGAGTATCAATTAAAGCGCGACACTAGGCTGGCGGAAAGCTCTATGCTGGCGCACCCGGGCGCTCGGGAGGTTTTCGGTCTTGGGAACGATCATAGTCAAGCGGCCACTGCGGCGGCCCGCGCCTGACCTGCCGTCGGGCGACGTGGTGCTCGATCCCCCGCCGGAAAATCCGCCGCCCGCGGGCAAGAGCTGGACGCGGGTGCTGATGATCCTGCCCATGCTCGCCGGCACCGGCGGCATGGCGCTGCTGATCGGCGCCGGCCGGTCCGGTCCCCTGATGTACGTCGCCGGCGGTCTGTACGGCGTCGCGGTGCTCGGCATGATCCTGTTCCAGATCATCAGCCAGAACGGGCAGGGGCCGAGCAAACAGGAGATGATCGCGAACCGCCGCCGGTACATGCGGCGGCTGTCCCAGCTGCGCGCGCAGGTGCGGGACACGATCGACCAGCAGCGCAAGGCGATGTTCTACCGCCACCCGGACCCGTCGCGGCTGTGGTCGACGGCGCAGAGCGCGCGCGTGTGGGAACGCCGTCCGGGCGACTGGGACTTCACCGTCATCCGGATCGGCCTCGGCTCGCAGGAGCTCGCCACCCCGCTCGTGCCGCCGGAGACCAAGCCGATCGACGAGCTGGAACCGCTGTGCGCGATGGCGCTGCGGAAGTTCGTCACCACCTATTCGACGGTGCCCGACCTGCCGGTCGCGGTCGCCTTGCGCGGGTTCTCCCGGATCTACCTGACCGGCGACGACGACCGCAAGCGCGCGATGGCCCGCGCGCTGGTCGCGCAGCTGGGCACCTTCCACGCGCCGGGTGACGTGCTGACGGCGTTCTGCGTGCGCGAGCGGGAGCTGTGGGACTGGGCCAAGTGGCTGCCGCACGCGCTGCACCCGACCAAGACCGACGCGGTCGGCCAGATCCGGCTGGTGGCGCCGAGCGTGACGGCGCTGGAGGCGATGCTCGACGACGTGGTGGCCAACCGGCCGCGCTTCAACCCGGGCACACAGCCGATCGAGGGCTCCACGCACGTGGTCGTGTTCGTCGACGGCGGCGACACCGGCGGGTCCGAGCACCTGATGATCGAGGGCGGCGTCGAGGGCGTCACCGTCATCGACCTCTCCGGCGAGCCGCCGCGCCTGCTGGACGCCGCCACCCTGGTACTGGACATCTCGCCCGACGGCAACCTGACCAGCCGCACCATGGACGGCGCCGGCAACATCGGCAGCGCCGACGGGCTGGGCGTCGAGGAGATGCGCGGCCTGGTGCGCACGCTCGCGCCGCTGCGGCTGTCCGCGCTGACCGCGAGCGAGCAGCCGCTGTCCGGGTCGCTGGAGCTGACCGACCTGCTCGGCCTGGGCGACCCGTACGAGTTCGACCTGGCGAAGAGCTGGGAGACGCGGTCCAACCGGGACCGGCTCCGCGTGCCGATCGGCATCACCGCCGACGGCCGCCCGATGGAGCTGGACCTCAAGGAGTCGGCACAGGACGGCATGGGCCCGCACGGCCTGCTCGTCGGCGCCACCGGCTCGGGCAAGTCCGAGCTGCTGCGGACGCTGGTGCTGGCGCTGGCGGTCACGCACGATTCGGAGATCCTCAACTTCGTGCTGGTGGACTTCAAGGGTGGCGCCACGTTCACCAAGCTGGACCGGCTGCCGCACACCAGCGCGGTGATCACCAACCTGGCCGACGAGCTGCACCTGGTGGACCGCATGCTCGACGCGATCGGCGGCGAGCTGGTGCGCAGGCAGGAACTGCTGCGCAAGGCGGGCAACTACGGTTCGCAACGCGACTACGAAAAGGCGCGCATCGCGGGCGCCCCGCTCGACCCGCTGCCCGCGCTGCTGATCGTCGTCGACGAGTTCTCCGAGCTGCTCACCGCGCGGCCGGACTTCATCGACATGTTCGTCCAGATTGGACGCGTCGGCCGTTCGCTCGGTGTTCACCTGCTGCTCGCCTCGCAGCGGCTGGAGGAGGGCAGGCTGCGCGGGCTGGACTCGCACCTGTCCTATCGCATCGCGCTGCGGACGTTCTCGGCGATGGAGAGCCGGGTCGTGCTCGGCACGCCGGACGCGTTCCAGCTGCCCCGCTCCCCCGGCAACGGCTTCCTCAAGACCGGGGTCGACGAGCTGACCCGGTTCAAGGCCGCGTACGTGTCGGGGGTGCACCGGCGCGGCACGATCCAGCGCACCGACGACGAGGGCCGCCAGATCGACCCGGTGCAGGACTACTCGACGGCCTACCTGCGCCCGCGGCTGGCGGAGAAGCCGGTGGAGCAGCCGCAGCCCGCCGAGTCCGACGACCTGGGCGAGACGCTGATGGACGTGCTGGTGGAGCGGCTCGAAGGCCAGGGCGTGCCGGCGCACCAGGTGTGGCTGCCGCCGCTGGCGGAGCCCCCGTCGCTGGACAAGCTGCTGGAACCACTGGTGCACGACCCGCAGCGCGGGATCACGACCGGCCAGGAGCAGTACCGCGGCGCGCTGCACGCGGCGGCGGGCATCATCGACCGGCCCGCGGACCAGCGCCGCGACGTGTGCTGGCTCGACCTGTCCGGCGCGGGCGGCAACATCGCCGTCGTCGGCGGCCCGCAGAGCGGCAAGAGCACGGTGATCCGCACGATCATCGGCAGCCTCGCGCTCACCCACACCCCCGCGGAGGTGCAGTTCTTCTGCCTCGACTTCGGCGGCGGCGGATTGACCGCCATGCGCGACCTCGCCCACGTCGGCGGGGTGGCGACGCGGCGCGACGTCGACCGGGTCCGGCGCAGCATCGCCGAGGCCAGGACGCTGCTCGCCGAGCGCGAGCAGCGGTTCGCCGAGCACGGCATCGACGGCATGGCGACCTATCGCAAGCTGCTGCGCGAAGGCCGGTTCCCCGAGGACCGGTTCGGCGACCTGTTCCTGGTCATCGACGGCTGGGCCACGGTGCGCGCGGAGTTCGAGGACCTGGAACCGGGCGTGACCGAGCTGCTCAACCGTGGCCTGGCGTTCGGCATCCACGTCATCGCCAGCTCCAACCGCTGGCTGGACCTGCGGATGAACGTGCGCGACATGTTCGGCAGCCGTATCGAGCTGCGCCTCGGCGACCCGGTCGACTCGGTCATCGGCCGCCGCCAGGCCGCCGGTGTGCCGGAGCAGTCCCCGGGACGCGGCCTGTCGCCGGACGCCATGCACTTCCTGTCCGGGGTGCCCCGCATCGACGGGCAGGAGACCGCCGACGGGCTCGCCGACGGCGTCCAGCACCTGGTGGAGACCATCAGCGGCGTCTGGACCGGCAAGCCCGCCCCCAGGGTGCGCCTGCTCCCGGACGTGCTGCCGTACGCCGAGCTGCCCGCGCCGGACGAGAAGCGGGGAATCCCGATCGGGATCTCCGAGACCGACCTGCAGCCGGTCCACCTGGACTTCGTCACCGAACCCCACCTGGTCCTCTTCGGCGACGTCGAGTCCGGCAAGAGCACGTTCCTGCGGGCGCTGGCCAAGAGCATCATGGCTCGCTACACCCCCGACGAGGCCCAGATCGCGCTGATCGACTTCCGGCGCAGCATGCTCGGCCTGGTTCCGGACGAGTACTTGATCGGTTACGCGACGACGAGCGGAACCGTTCAGGAAATGACGCGTCTGACCATCGACGCGATGCAGAAACGACTTCCGGGGGGTGACATCACGCCGGAGCAGCTCCGCTCCCGCAGCTGGTGGAGCGGCCCGGAGCTGTTCATCCTGGTCGACGACTACGACCTGGTCGCACCGAACCCGCACGACAACCCGCTGACCCAGCTGCTGGAGTTCATGACGCAGGGCCGGGACATCGGGCTCCACCTGATCGTCACCCGGCGCATCGGTGGCGCCGCGCGGGCGATGTACGACCCGGTGATCGCCCGGATCCGGGACCTGGCCTCGCCGGGGATCCTGATGTCGGGCAGCCGCGAGGAGGGGCCGCTGCTGGGCAACATCAAGCCGCAGAAGCTGCCACCGGGCCGCGGCTGGTTCATCACCCGCGGCGCGGGCGCCCGGCTGGTCCAGCTCGCGCACCTGCCCGCGGATGAATAGGACAGTTTTCCACCGGGGTTGACATCGGATGGTTACCTGAGAGAGGCGGGTGCCGTCCGACCCCTACCCCCGGTCGGCACCCGCTGCCAGGCTCGTCAGGCAGCACGAGGTCAGGGAGGGACACGATGGCTATTCCCGACGAGGGCGAGGGCACCCCTCTCGCGAAGTGGGTCACCGAGGGCAAGCCGCTGAAGATGGAGCCGAACTCGTTCCGCGGGTACGGCAAGAACATCGCGACGCTGCAGAGCAACCTCCAGAGCGACATGCTGCCCGCCTCGACCTCGCTGCAGGGCGTCGGCAAGGACACGTCGATGAGCACCGGTGGCTTCCCCCCTGGCACCCAGATGGCGCAGCTGGCCGCGCGCAACGCCGGTGAGGTGGCGCAGTTCCTGCCGAACATCGGCCAGAACTGCATGGCGATCTCCTCGGTCGCCTGCATCATGGGCGACGTGTTCGAGGGCATGGACGGCGACAACGCCGAGATGCTCAACGCGATCCAGTGGGCGCTGGGCATGCCGGGCGCCAAGAGGCCGGACAACGCTCCGGCCTACCTGGATCCGAAGAACACCCTCCAGAGCCTCGCCGCCGAGCAGGACAAGAAGACCGCCGAACCGGGCGAGGACAAGCTGATCGGCTCGTACAACTTCCCCGGCGGGCACGTGGAGCTCTACCGGACCGGCGACGGCGGCACCCGCAGCATCACGAGGACGGCCGACGGCATCACCGAGACCGTGACAGACAAGGACAACAACACCGTCTACACCTCGACGACCACGCCGAGCGGGCAGACGACCACCGTCAACTACCGGGACGGCAAGCCGGTCGGCAAGACCGTGACCAGCACGCAGACGGTGCAACGGGCGCGGGGGATGACCGACGAGGTCACGACGAACACCGAGTACGACGCGGACGGCGACGTCGTGAGCACCACGTACGACCACGCGGTCACCACGACGTTCCAGGACGGGACCCACACGCGGGACTACTACTCGGTCGACGACAAGGGGAACAAGTCGGAGACGCGGCACATCGGGGTGCAGGGCGATCCGGTCACCGGCCAGGACTGGACGGAGCTGGCACAGAAGCGGATGGAGGCCACGCGGCGGGCCACCGGGGGGATGTGACGCGGGATGGCGGACGAAAACGACCCGTACTTCGGGTTCAACACGAACTCGCTCGAGCCGGGCTACATGCCCGTCCCGTACGCCCCCGGCTACCAGCCACCGCAGGGCCCGCTCCTCGGCAGCAACTTCTACTACTCCGACATCGAGAACAGCCAGAACGGCCAGACCGGCGCCCAGGGCGACGACGGCGGCGGGGATGCGAGCGCTCAGGTCGACGGGGCCGACATCGAGGTCATCAACAAGTGGATCATGGGTGAGCAGCCCGGCACCACCGCCGAGCGCTCCCAGCAGTGGACCAACATCGCACAGCTGCTGCAGAACACCGCCGACACCCTGCGCGAGCAGACCCAGGCCCTCGCGGAGAACTGGGAGTCGCCAGGCGCGAAGGACGTGTTCCTGAGCAAGGTCGGCGAGACGCTGGCGTACTTGCGGGTGTGGCAGGACGCGGCGATCAAGAACTCGGTCGCGTTGTACGGCCTGTCGAACGTCATGTACGAGGCCCAGGCCGAGATGAGGAAGCTGTACCTCGAGTACTCCTACGTGGTGGGCGGGCTGCAGTACTTGGCCGACCTGCCGCCGGTCGGCACCCCGGTCGGCGTGGCGAAGGCCATGCCCCAGCGCAAGGTCGACGAGGAGAAGGAGAAGTACGACAAGGAGGCGCGTGCCCTCGCGAACCGGTACATCGGGGAGTACGCGCCATACCTCGCGAAGCTGCAGGCCGGGCGGGCGAAGGCGCTCAGCCCGCCGCTCGACGCGATCGCCCACCCCACCGCGCTGGGCCAGGACATCCCGAAGATGCCGCCGGTGGCTCCCCCGGGTGCTCCCGGCGGGACGCCACCGGGAACGCCCGGCGCCACGCCGCCCGGCGCGACGCCACCGGGCGCGCCCAACCCGAACACCCCCAACGCCCTGACCACCCAGCCGCCCGGCACCCCACCTGGTGATCCCGCGGTCAACCCGCCCACGACCACCGCCACGCCGCCGGGGGCCACGCCGCCGGGCGCGCCCGAAGTCACCCCGCCCGGGACTCCGCCCGGCGCACCACCGGCCATGCCACCCGGCGCCACTCCGCCGGACGCGACGAGCGTGCCGCCGGCCGCGTTCGGCGGGGTGCCGCCCATGGTGACGCCGTTCGCGTTCAACGGCGGCGGGGGCAAGGTCGCGCCGAACGCGTTCTCGGCGAACACGTTGGCGCCTGGGCTGTTCGACGGCTCGCGGACGCCGGCCACGACACCGCCGACGCTGGGCGACACGTCGCTGAACAAGGCTCTGGGCGCGCCACCTGGCGGTCTTCCGCCGTCGTTCAACCAGAGCAGCCTCTATCCGCCGGGGACGATCACGCCGCCGCCCGGCGGGCAGGCGCCGCAGACCCCGCAGGAGAAGGCCCCTGGCGAGAACCAGCCAGGGATCCCGTCGTACGGCTCGCAGTCGTTCACGGACCACCTGGACATGGAGGCGAAGGCCATCGCCCAAGAGGCGGCCGCGGCCACCCCGCCGCCACCATTGCCGCCGGGCACGTCCATGCCGAACACACGCGAGGTGGACAAGGCCGCACCCGCATCGGCGTTCGCCGATGGCGGCTACACCGAGCAGGCGCCTGCCTTCACGCCGCCGCCGACCACCACTCCCCCAGTGCTGAACAACAACGCCAAGCAAGCCCGGCGTGGTGGCAGCAGTGCCGAGGCGCCGGCAACCCCGCCTGGTGGGCTCGGCCTCGGCGCCCCGCCAGTGCTGTCCAATCCGCACCGCAAGCCGCCGGAGAAGACGTTCACCGAGAAGCAGCGTGAGCGCGCCAGGCGCCGTGTCCTGCCCGGGATGCCGGGAGCCGAGTTCGCGGCGAACCTCCCGGCAGGCACGAGCCCGGTGTTCGACGGGCGGCTGTCCGCCGAGGAGCGGCTCGTCACCTCCTTCGGGGAGATCCCGCGCGGCCTGCAGGGCCCGGCGCCCGTGGTCGCGGTTCCGGACCGGCACGCCAAGCCGGTCGTGCACGCCGATCAGGCCAAGCGGGTCGCCCGCAAGGACGAGAAGGCGCCCGTCACCGACGAGTCGGTCTTCGAGGTGGAAACCCCTGGTGGGCCGGTCGTCGCGGGCGGGGAGCCGGACAAGCGGTACCGCAGGGCGGAACCGTCCGCTCTGGACGGACGGAACTGAACCGCTTTCCGGTGCGTCGGATCCACAGAAGACGTTGACCGCGTCCTCAGTGGACTGACGCACCGGAAAGCGAGTTGTACCCCTTCATGAAGAGCACCCGTATCGCCGCCTTGCCCGTTCTCGCCGCCGCCGTGCTGGCGCTGTCGGCCTGTGGTGGCGACGAGGAGCCCAGCAGCCCGGCCACCACCACCGCGGCGGCTTCGTCGTCCTCGGCGGCGCCGAGCTCGTCGGCGCAGGCGGCGCCCGCCGGTGCGGCCGAGAAGACCGCCCCGGGCACCAAGCTCAAGGTCGGCGACCGCGCGGTCATCTCGTGGGACAAGGGCACCGCGGCGGTCACCGTCACCGCCGTCGAGGCCGGTGACAAGGCCGCGATGGAGCGCCAGTACGGCGACCGCGCCAAGGGGCTGACGCCGTACTACATCCGGTACACCGTGGAGAACGTCGACGGCGCGGACCACGCCTTCGCCTCGTCGCCGAACTTCAGCCTGGCGATGGCGGACGGCGGCCCGACCGGCGTGGTGATCACCGGCGAGCTGGGTAGCTGCACCGACGACGGCGCCCCGGAGGACTTCACGACGGCCGGCGCCAAGTACGAGGCGTGCGACCTGTCCGCCACCCAGGACGGCGCGCAGATCGCCGGAGCCGAATTCGACGACGACGAGTACAGCGACGCCCCGCTGATCTGGACCAAGTAGTCCTTCCCGAGCTGCGCGGCCGCACTCACCTGGGGGTGGAGTGCGGCCGCGCTGCCATGTCCGGAAACGGCAGAGGGCACCCGCCGCAAGGCATCGGGGCGGGAGAGGGGGCGGGGGTGGTCGGACCCAGCCACAAGGACCGGGCCGGGGAGGTCGGACCCAGCCACGAGGGACCGCACGGGAGGCCGGCAGCACCGGATCACAAGGGACCGGGCGGGGAAGACCGGCAGGCGGGTCGGCCTTCCCCGCCCGGAGTCAGTACCGCCCGGGCCGTCCCAGGCGCGCTCGCTCGGCCGGCGCCGGGTCCACCCACACGTAGTGGTTGGTCTCGCCCGCGAGCACGGCCAGCATGTCGTCGCGCAGCATCTGCAACTGCTGGGTGGTCCGCTGGGCCAGCCGGAGCGCCGGGGCGAGCAGTGACGCCTCGTTGGGCGTGAGCCGCTGCATGAGCACCAGGTCCGAGCCCGGCACGGCACCCACCCGCTCGGGCGTGAGCCGCCGGTGCAGCAGCACCCGTGTCTGCCACGCCTCGGGCTCGCTCTGCGACTGGGGCGCGTCGTGCAGGCACAGCACGGGCGCGTCGGCGCTGGCGGTGACCGCGGGCGGCGAACCCGGCGCCACCACGGCGACCCGGTCGGTGCGGCCGGTCGCCGACTGTCCCAGCTGGACCCAGTCGGCCGGGTGCTGCGAGAACACCAGCAGCCGCGCGCCGGCCCGCAACGCGCGGTACGCCATCAGCCGCGCCGCCCAGGCGCCGCCGATCAGGCTCACCGACACCGGCTCCGGGCGGAACAACGTCAGCGCCACCGGGAACCCGTTCTGGTCCCGCCCGAGCGGCAGCCCCACCGACGACGCGGACACCTGCAACAACTCCAGCGCGGCATCAGACGCGTGGTGCGCCCCGATCCGCAGCCGCGGGATCGAGCGGTGCCGCCGGGTGCGCCAGTCGCGGTGCTCGCGTGGCGCGCCCACGACCGGACCGGCGGGGCCGGGACCGGGCGGTTGCGGCGGCGTCGGCGTCGGCACACCGATGGCCAGCGCGGGACGGGCGACCTCGACCGTCGTCGCGGCGGCCGCCTCGGCCGAGCCTGCCTGCTGGGTCTGCGGCGCGGGCGCCGCGACGTTGACGACGGCGGGCGCCTGCGGCATCGCGGGCGCCCCGAGCACGGCCTGACCGGGCGGCATGGGCTGGTGCTGTTGTTGCTGCTGCGCGGGCGGCGGCCCGGGCTGGGCCTGTGCCGGCGGCATGGGCCGCGGCATCGCCTGCGCCGGCGGCTGCGGCCGCGACGGTGGGTACTGTCCCGCGTTCATCGTGCACCTCCCCCGCTCGGTGCCGAAGCATACACGGCCGGGCCGTGCTGACCGTCCAAACGCGACACCCGGGCGCCGTTGCGCTCGGCCAGCTTCTTGACCAGGTCGCACACCTGCGGGTACCGCTGCGCGGTCGCGCCGACCCGGACCAGGCAGCGCAGCGTGGTCCCGTCGAACGACGGCTCCAGCAGCAGCGCGATGCTGACCAGGTCCGCGGGCAGCTCGGCCAGCGCGGCGAGCAGCCCGGTGCCGCGGTCGGGGTCGGGCCAGGACTGGATCCAGAAGCACCCGTGGGTCAGGCGCGTGGAGTGCCACGACTCCCAGGCCTCGTGCACCCGCGCCGGGCCGCCGCCGGGCAGCAGGTCGCAGGAGCGGGCGAGCGCGTCGACGACCTCGTCCGCGGTGAGCATCCGCGCCCGCAGCCCGCGCCGGCGCAGCACGCGCTCAGCGCGGCGGGTGATCTCGGCCAGCACGGCGGGCACGTCGAGACGCCCGCCCGGCGAATCGATCATGGACTCGGCGACGGCCCGCGCGTCCAGCCGCACCGCGACCCACAGTGCGCGGTCCCGCGTCCCGGGTTCGCGGCCCGGCACGGAGTGCGTGACGACCTGCATCACGACACCGGCCTGCTCGGCGTCGGCGGCGGTGCGGGCCAGCGCGGCCAGCGGCACCGGCGGGGTCGCCACGTCCGCGCCGCCGGACACCTCGAGCACGGCGAACCAGCCCGCCTCGTCGCTGCCCATGCCGAGCTTGGTCTCCCCCGGCCCGTCGATGTCCTCGACGACGAGGTCCGGCGCCAGCTCGCACAACGCGGTCAGCCGCGGGTCGTCCCGCTTCTCCCCCGAGGTGCCGCGGCGCGACCGGAAACCCATCCACAGCATCAGGCTTTCGGTCCACCAGCGGCCCTTCGAGCGGCCGAACATGCCGATGATCACCGCGAGCCCGATCACGCCGGCGGCGATCATCGCCCACAGTTCCTGCACGCCGACCGCGGCGACGACCATGAGCACGATCTCGAACGCCAGCAGCCGGGCGAGGCTCACCACACCGAGCCGCCCACGGCCACGGACCGGCCGGAACCACGCCTGCCCCCTGGCCTGGGCGCGCAGCTCGGCGGAGCCGCCGCCGCGCGCGTCGAACTGCGCGGCTGCCTGCGGCTGCTGGCCAGTCGTGATCACCTGCGGAGCCCCTTCCACCAGCCAACGATATCCCCGGACCCGGCCGTGATCACCCAGCGAAAATCCGCGGTGCGCACGGCGGTCCCGTAGCCGACCCGCACCGTACCGCACTCCGGCGCGACCGGGTTTCCCATGACCTGGCCTTTTCCGCTTCGACGCACGTCGACCGGCTGTCGGTTCCGTGCCAGCGCGTTCGGCCACTCTGTCAGGCGTAGCAGACTCCCCCTGGCTTGTCGGAGGCAACGGCAGGTGACTCCACCGCTCTTCGAGCCGGCCGATCCGGTCCGCGCGTACCTCACCGGCATCAGCCGCGCCGGCCTCCTGACCATCGAGGAGGAGGTCACGCTCGCCAAACGGATCGAGGCCGGGCTCTACGCCCAGCACCTGCTCGCGACCACGCGGGTGCTCGACCCGCAGCGGCGCGCCGACCTGCTCACGATCGCCGAGGAGGGCCGGGAGGCGAAGAACCGGCTGCTGGAGGCGAACCTGCGGCTGGTGGTGAGCATCGCCAAGCGCTACACCGGCCGCGGCATGTCGCTGCTGGACCTCATCCAGGAGGGCAACCTCGGGCTGATCCGCGCCGTGGAGAAGTACGACTACACGCCCGGTTTCAAGTTCTCCACCTACGCGACGTGGTGGATCCGGCAGGCGATCAGCCGCGCGCTGGCCGACCAGTCCCGCACCATCCGCATCCCGGTGCACCTGGCCGAGCAGGTCAACCGCGTGCTGGCCGCGCGCCGGGAACTGGCCGCGCGGCTGGGCCGGGAGCCGGGTCACGAGGACATCGCCGCGGAGCTGAGCCTGACGCCGTTCCAGGTGATCGAGCTGCTCTCCTACAACGAGGAGCCGATCAGCCTCGACCAGACCGTCGGCACGGACGGCAGCAGCGTTCTCGCGGACCTGTTGTGCCACCCGGACCGGCCCGGCGTGCCGGCGTCCTACCACGTGCTGCGCCGGGAGATCGACGAGCTGCTGTCGACGCTGAAACCGCGGGAGCAGCAGGTGATCCGGCTGCGCTGCGGTCTGGACGACGGCCGTCAGCGCACGCTCGAGGAGGTCGGCCGCGAGCTGGGCGTGACGCGGGAGCGGATCCGCCAGATCGAGCGGCGCACGCTGGGCAAGCTGCGGGAGGAATCGCGCACCGCCCGGCTGCAGGCCTACGTCTCCTGAGTCCGTCGTGGACAACCGCAGTCCCGCCGTGGTCCCGCCGTACCGGAGTGGCTGACCTGCGGTTTCGATCTTCGCGGGCGGTCAGGCCGGTGCGCTCGATCCGCCAGCGCGGCGGCGCACACTCGATCGGGCAACGACCATCGAGGGGGAAGATGGGCAGGCTGACCATGGCTGACACGAGCACCCTCTGCCGGACGTGCGGGGACTCGGGTGGCTGGATCCTGGAGACCGACGTCGATCCGGTGACCGGTCTGATCACTTCGCGCGAGGCGCCGTGCCCCCGGTGCCGGCCGGCCTCGCGGAGGCAGGACGACCCCTTCGGTTTTTGACGTTTCGGGTCCATCTGTCACAGATTCCTCTTGCAGGATCGTTCAACAATCTGTACGGTCACGACACCCGAAACGAATCGGAGTTGTCATGGCCGCCGTGCTCGAGGTCGTCGACAGCGGGCCGTTGTCGACCGTGCAGGACCTGGGCCGGCCCGGGTACGCCGACATCGGCGTGACGGAGTCCGGCGCCGCTGACCGGGCCTCGCTGCGGTTGGCGAACCGCTTGGCGGGCAACGACGAAGGCGCCGCCGGGATCGAGGTGACCTTCGGCGGATTCGCGGCGCGCGCGACCGCCGACGTGACGATCGCGGTGACCGGCGCGCCGTGCCCGATCACGATCGACCGGATGGGCGCGCCGATGAACGCGGCCGTGCGGGTCCCGGCCGGGTCGGAGTTCCGGCTGGGCTGGCCGGCGACCGGGTTGCGCAGTTACGTGGCCGTGCGGGGCGGCATCGCGGTGGAGCCGGTGCTCGGCTCCCGGGCGACTGATCTGCTGTCCGGCTTGGGCCCGGACCCGTTGCGGCGCGGGGTGTTGCTGCCGTTGGGCTCGGCTGTCGCGCCGGTGTCGCCGCCGCGTTTCACGCCCGTTACGGCACCCCCGTCGGACGAGTTGGCGCTGCGGATCCTGCCCGGGCCGCGGGACGACTGGTTCACGGAGTCGGCGTTGCGGACGCTGCTGGCCCAGCCGTACGCGGTGACGTCGGAGAGCAACCGGATCGGCATTCGCTTGGAGGGCCCGGTGCTGCCGCGAGCGCGGCACGGCGAGCTGGTGAGCGAGGGCATGGTGACCGGGGCGCTGCAGGTGCCGCCGTCCGGGAAGCCGACGCTGTTCCTGGCCGACCACCCGGTGACCGGCGGCTACCCGGTGATCGCGGTGGTGGTGGCGGAGGACGTCGACAAAGCGGCACAGGCGAGGCCGGGCTTGCAGGTGCGGTTCGACCTGGCGGAGCCGGCACGGGTTTGAGCGCTCGGCGACGGTTGGTTTTGTAGCGAGGGCGGGGTCACGCGGCTGATGGCGAGGGTCGCGCGGCCGGTGGCGCGGGGTCCCCACGGTCGGCGGGCACGGGTTCGTCTTGGCCAGGGCAGGTTTGCACCGCTGCCGGCCCGGGTTCGACCCGTAGCCTCCACGCAGGTTCGCGCGGTCACCGGCAGAAGACCTGCAGTGGAACCCCTGCTACAACCGGTAGACCCGCGCACATGCGCCAAACCCACAAGCCGACAGTGTTCTAATTCACCATTCCGGGTGTATACCGTTTCGTGATCGGCGCCCTGGGAATTCGGTCGCTGGTTCTGACTCCGGCCGGTGGGTCAGTTCCGGAAAGAAGAACCGAAACGCCTTCAAGGACTGAAGGAGGGGTTCACACCGTGCCCACTCGAATACGCAGGATGATCGCCATTCCGATCACCTGTGCCATCGCGACCGCCGCCCTGCTGGGGCTCACCGCGCCGGCCGGCGCGACCCAGCTGTCCACCGGCGATCGCATCGTGAACGCGGCCGCTGCGCAGGCCGGGACGCCCTACCGATCGGGCGGCGAGACCCCCAGCGGCTTCGACTGCTCAGGCCTGACGCAGTACGCCCACAAGCAGGTCGGGATCGACCTGCCGCGCACCGCTCGCGACCAGCGGGCCGCCGTGCGCAGCGTGTCCAAGTCGGACATGCGACCCGGTGACCTGGTGTTCTTCTCCAGCGGTGGCAGCGTCTACCACGTGGGGATCTACGCCGGGAACAACAAGATCTGGGCCGCCCCCGAATCCGGCGACGTGGTCCGGCTGCAGAACATCTGGACCAGTTCCTACTCCGTCGGACGGGCCTGGTAACCGGGTCCACCGATAACCGGCACAACCGAACAGGCCGCGTCCCGCGCGGCCTGTTCGGCCATTTCCGCGCGCGGCGGTTCACCCATCAGGACGAGCCGGTGGTAAAGCGGCGCCGTCGCGGCCACCAGTAGCCGGTGCGCGTCCACCTCGCCCGCGATTTCGCCGCGCCGCCGGGCCCGCGAGACCACCACTTCGCACCGCCGGTACCGGTCCCGCCAGAACTCGCGCAACGCAGCCGCGGCTTGCGCGGACCGGAACGACGCCGCGATCAGCGCCCGCGTCACCGACGACTCGTCCCGCAACGACTCGAAAACCTCCTGGTTGAGCGCGACGAGGTCGCCGACCAGCGAACCCGTGTCGGCCGGGACCCAGTCGTCCCCCGCGGCCGCGTCGAACACGTTCGCCAGCAGCCCGCCGACATCCCGCCACCGCCGGTAGACCGTGGCCCGGTGCACGCCCGAGCGCTCCGCCACCGCGTCGATGCTCAGCCCGTCGTACCCGGCCTCCACCAGCAAAGACGTCACGGCGTCGAGCACGAGCGCACGCGTGCGGGCGGTGCGGCCGCCGGGCCTGCGCAATCCGGTTGCGGGTGCCGAGTCGCTCATGCCATCATCTTAGCGCGACAACCGTCGCATTAGGGAGGCAGCACGTGCAGATCGACGAACTCACCGTCCCGGGCAAGGGCCCCTACGGGATCACCGCCGGGCCGGACGGCGCCGCGTGGGTCACCCTCGTCCACAGTGGCCAGATCGCGCGGATCTCCGGCGGCACAACGGTTTTCGACCTCGACCCGGGCTGCGGGCCTGCGGTGATCACCCCCGGCCCGGACGGCGCGCTCTGGTTCAGCCGCCTGCACGACCACCGCATCGGCCGGATCACCACCGACGGCACGACGGCCTCCGTCGAACTCCCGCCGGAGTGCGGCCCGTACGGGATCACCGCGGGCCCGGACGGCGCGATGTGGTTCACCGAGATGAACACCGACCGCGTCGGCCGCCTCGACGACGGCGCCGTCGAGGAATTCCCCTTGGGCGTCAAGGGTTCCTATCCGTCCACAATAGTCGCCGGGCCGGACGGCGCGCTGTGGGTGACGCTGAACCAGGCGGACACCATCACGCGCGTCACCACCGGGGGCGCGGTCACCCACTTCGCCCTGCCCACCGAGAAGGCCGCCCCGGTCGGCATCACCGCGGACGACCAGGCCGTCTGGTTCGTCGAGATCGGCGCCGGGCAGGTCGGCCGCGTCACGCCCGACGGCGAGGTCACCGAATTCCCGCTGCCCGACCGCGAAGCGCGCCCGCATGCGATCGTCCCGGACGGCGAAAGCGGTTGCTGGTTCACCGAATGGGGCGCGAACCGCGTCGGGCACATCACCGCCGACGGCGAGTTCGACCACTACCCGCTGCCGACACCGGGCTCCGAGCCACACGGCCTGACCGTCCTGGACGGCAAGGTGTGGGTCGCGCTCGAGAACGGCAAGGTGGCCCGCCTGCGCCCGTAACACCTCACATCCACGGCCACCGCGTCGTCGGACTTCCAGCAACCATCGAGAAAGGGAAGCCGATGACCACTCTTCGCTCGCGACTGCCCGACCCCGCCCGCTACATCCCCGAAGTGGGCACGATCGCCGGCGCCACCCAGCAGGCCATCCACAACGGGGCCGTCCCGGACACCACCATCCACCTGGTGCAACTGCGCGCCGGTCAGCTGGTCGGCAGCACCTACCAAACCGTCCGGCAGACCGAGGGGCTGCGCAAAGCCGGGGAGACCGAGGAGCGCATCACCGCGGTGGCGTCGTGGCGGAACGCGCCGTACTTCACCGACGGGGAGCGGGTCGCGCTGGAGCTGACCGAGGCCGTGCTCACCCCGAACCCGTCCGGCGAACGCGTTCCCGACGAACTGTTCGCCAGGGCCGCCGCCCACTACGACGAGCGGGAACTGTGGACGCTCACCCTGGTGATCGCCCAGATCTGCTTCTTCGTCCCGGTCGCGCTCATCGCCAAGCCGATCCCCGGCGCGCCACCGACGGCATCATCGACCGGCCGGACGAGTGCAGCTACGACCCGCGCTCGCTCGTCGGCAAGAAGGTGCTCTGCGAC